>DASTDN010000121.1:0-6662 GCA_035710365.1 Streptomyces sp.
CGGGTGCTTTCCGGCCAGTGCCGCGACGCGGGCCTTCAGCGCCTCGGCGTCGTACGACGGCTTCAGCGCCTCGGCGATCACGTCCGCGACCTCGGCGAAATCCTCGGCCGTGAAGCCGCGGGTGGCCAGCGCGGGCGTGCCGATCCGCAGGCCGGAGGTCACCATCGGCGGACGCGGGTCGTTCGGGATCGCGTTGCGGTTGACGGTGATGCCCAGCTCGTGGAGCCGGTCCTCGGCCTGCTGCCCGTCCAGCTCGGACTCGCGCAGGTCCACCAGGACCAGGTGCACGTCCGTGCCGCCGGACAGCACGTCCACACCCACGGCCCGCACGTCGTCCTGGACGAGGCGCTCGGCGAGGACGCGGGCGCCTTCCAGCGTACGACGCTGGCGCTCCTTGAAGTCCTCGGAGGCGGCGACCTTGAACGCGACGGCCTTGGCGGCCACCACGTGCTCCAGCGGGCCACCCTGCTGACCGGGGAAGACAGCCGAGTTGATCTTCTTGGCGAGCTCGGCGGTGGACAGGATCACACCGCCGCGCGGGCCGCCCAGCGTCTTGTGGGTCGTGGTGGTGACCACGTGGGCGTGCGGCACCGGGTTGGGGTGCAGCCCGGCCGCCACCAGCCCGGCGAAGTGCGCCATGTCGACCATCAGGTACGCGCCGACCTCGTCCGCGATCCGACGGAACTCGGCGAAGTCGAGCTGCCGCGGGTACGCCGACCAGCCCGCCACGATCAGCTTCGGCAGGGACTCCTTGGCGAGGCGCTCCACCTCGGCCATGTCGACCCGGCCGTCGTCGCCCACGTGGTAGGCGACGACGTCGTAGAGCTTGCCGGAGACGTTGATCTTCATGCCGTGGGTCAGGTGCCCGCCGTGCGCGAGGTTCAGGCCCATGATCGTGTCGCCCGGCTTGAGCAGCGCGAACATCGCGGCCGCGTTGGCCTGGGCGCCCGAGTGCGGCTGCACGTTGGCGTGCTCGGCGCCGAACAGGGCCTTCACCCGGTCGATGGCGATCTGCTCGACGACGTCGACGTGCTCGCAGCCGCCGTAGTAGCGGCGGCCGGGGTAGCCCTCGGCGTACTTGTTGGTGAGGACCGAGCCCTGCGCCTCCATGACCGCGACCGGGGCGAAGTTCTCCGAGGCGATCATCTCGAGGGTCGACTGCTGGCGGTCCAGCTCGGCGTCGACCGCGGCCGCCACGTCCGGGTCGAGCTCGTGCAGGGGCGTGTTCAGAAGCGACATCGTGCTACGACCTCTCAGCCGGCGGAAAAGGCGGTGTACTCGTCGGCGGAGAGCAGGTCGGCGGGCTCCTCCGCGATCCGCACCCTGAACAGCCAGCCGCCCTCGAAGGGCGCGGAGTTCACCAGCGCCGGGTCCTGGACGACGTCCTCGTTGATCTCGGTGACCTCGCCGGTCACGGGCGAGTACAGGTCGGAGACCGACTTGGTGGACTCCAGTTCGCCGCAGGTCTCGCCCGCGGTCACGGCCTCACCGGCCTCCGGGAGCTGGACGAACACGACGTCGCCGAGCGCGTTCGCCGCGTGCTCGGTGATGCCGACCGTCGCGACGCCGTCCTCGGCGACCGACAGCCACTCGTGCTCCTTGCTGTAGCGGAGCTGCTGGGGGTTGCTCATGGCCTGAATTCTCCTGTACGCGAGGGTGTGCTGGTGGAAGAGGGACTGCTGGAGCCGCTGATGAACAGCGGAGAGGTGCGCGAGGTCACGCCTGTCACGCCGCCCGGGACACGGACCGTGCCCAGTGTCTACTTCTGGCGCTTGAAGAACGGCAGTGCCACGACGTCGTAGGGCTCGTGACTGCCGCGGATGTCCACCCCGACCCCGGTGGTGCCCGGCACCGCGTGGGCCGCGTCGACGTACGCCATCGCGATGGGCATGCCCAGCGTCGGGGAGGGGGCGCCGGAGGTGACCTCGCCGACCACCTCGCCGTTCGCGACCACCGCGTACCCGGCGCGCGGCACCCGGCGGCCCCGGGCCGTGAGGCCGACCAGGACCCGCGGCGGGCGGGAGGCGGCGCGCTGCGCGGCCTCGGCCAGCGCCTCGCGGCCCACGAAGTCGCCCTCCTTCTCGAACTTCACCACGCGGCCGAGACCGGCGTCGAAGGGCGTCAGGGCGGTCGTCAGCTCGTGCCCGTACAGCGGCATGCCCGCCTCCAGGCGCAGCGTGTCCCGGCAGGACAGACCGCAGGGCACCAGGCCCGCGTCCTTGCCCGCCTCGGTCAGCGCCTGCCACAGCTTTACGGCGTGCTCCGGCTTCACGAACAGCTCGAAGCCGTCCTCGCCCGTGTAGCCGGTACGGGCGATCAGGGCCGGCACGCCCGCGACGGTGCCGGGCAGTCCCGCGTAGTACTTCAGGCCGTCGAGATCGGCGTCGGTCAGGCCCCGCAGGATGCCCGGCGACTCGGGTCCCTGCACGGCGAGCAGCGCGTAGGCGTCCCGGTCGTCGCGCACCTCGGCGTCGAAGCCGGCCGCGCGTTCCGTGAGCGCGTCCAGCACGGTCTGCGCGTTGGAGGCGTTCGCCACCACCATGTACTCGGTCTCGTCCAGCCGGTACACGATCAGGTCGTCCAGGATGCCGCCGTCGGCCCGGCAGATCATGGTGTAGCGGGCCCGGCCCACCCCCACCGAGGCGATGTTGCCGACCAGGGCGTAGTTCAGCAGCGCGGCGGCCTGCGGACCCGTGACGGTGATCTCACCCATGTGGGAGAGGTCGAACAGGCCGGCCCGGGAGCGCACGGCGAGGTGCTCGTCGCGCTCGGAGCCGTAGCGCAGGGGCATGTCCCAGCCGGCGAAGTCGGTCATGGTGGCGCCGAGCGAGCGGTGCAGGGCATCCAGCGCGGTACGGCGGGGTTCGTTACTGCTCATCGGACGGTCGTCTCCAAGGGACACCAGGGGCATGACAGGGGGATCTTCCTCCCCATCTGTCATCGGAACCTGAGAGGTTCGCCATGACCTGCCCGGGAAAGGGATGGGCATGGCTTGCACCTTGGGTGGAGCCACTGACGCAGCGGCCCGCTTTTCAGATGTGCCTCGCCCGCGCGGTGACGGGGCCTGAGAGATTCAAGGGAGGGACTTGCTCCTTCGGCGCCCCGGGCAGTGCCGGGGACTCTCCCGCGCGGATTCAAGCGGCCGGTATGCAGTTGGCGGGCCACATCATTGCACGCCGGGCCGACCCGCCGACAGGCTGCACTTGTCACCCGCTTGCGGCAGGAAGCGGACACACCAGCAGGACAGTCCGAATTGCTCATTCTTTACACTCGTCGGGACGGGACACGCGTACCCGACCCCAGGGGGGACGATCACGGTGAACAGGACCACGGCGTACGCCACGACCTCGGGCATCGCTCTGCCGGGGCAGGCCGCCGCCCCGGCCCGGAAGGCGTGCGGCCCGGGGACCGCACCCGTCGTCCGCGACCTGCGCGACCGCGGCGGGCGCAGCCCCCGCACCCTGCACTTCGGGCCCCGCGACCTCGTCGCGGTCACCGGCCTGCCCGGCAGCGGCAAGTCCACCCTGATGCGGCGCGCCGTGCCCGGCCCGCGCGTCGACTCCCAGGACACCCGGGACCTCTGGGACCGGCGCGTGCCGCGCCTCCTGCCGTACGCCGCCTACCGCCCGCTGGTCCGCCTCGCCCACTACACCGGGCTGTGGCGCGCGCTGCGCTCCGGCGAGGGCGTCGTCGTGCACGACTGCGGCACCCAGGCCTGGGGGCGCCGCTGGCTGGCCCGCGAGGCCCGCCGCCGGGGCGGCAGACTCCACCTGCTGCTCCTCGACGTCACCCCCGAGGAGGCGCTCGCCGGGCAGCGCGACCGCGGCCGGGGTGTCACCCGCTACGCGTTCCGCAGGCACCGCGCGGCCACCCGGCGGCTGCTGCGCGCGGTCGCCGCCGGTGACCTGCCGGCCGGCTGCGGTTCGGCCGTCCTCCTGGACCGCGACGCGGCGAACGCGCTGCGCCTGATCGACTTCCCGGGCCGCCCGGACCCCGCCCGGCCCGGCACCCGCTAGCCTTTTCAGCCACAGCAGCGGTACCAGTCAGGCGGTAGGCAGATGGACTTCCCGGCGGAATTCTCCGCGGACTTCCCGGCGCAGGCACACCCCCGTCCGCACGGCGGATGGCCGGGCAACGAACTGGAGGAGGTGCTCTCCGCATCCCTCGGGGTGCCCTCGGCCGGCGCCCGGATCGTCGAGGTGCTCGGCCGCTCCTTCGTCTGGGTCCCGCTGCCGGGCGGCGGCGGCCCGCACAGCGGCCCGCTGGACCTGCCCACGCTGGAGATCGAGGGCCAGGCCTTCGTGCCGGTGTTCAGCTCCGAGGAACAGTTCCGCCAGGTCGTCGGCGCCCACATGTCGTACGCCGTCGCGCCCGCCGTGGAGTTCGCCCGCGGACTGCCCCCGCAGGCCGGCATCGCCGTCAACCCGGGCGGTGTGGTCGGCGTCCCCCTGCCGCCCCCCGCGGTCGCCGAGCTGTGCCGGGCCGGGCGCACCCCGCTGGACGGGGCCGCGAGCGGCGGCCGGGTCCGCCTGTTCGAGCCCGACTGGCAGGACGACCCGGTCGACTTCCTGTCCGCGGCCGGCGTCGAGTTCGAGGGCACCGGCGTGGTCCGCACCGCCCGCCGCTGCCTCGCCGTCATCGAGGCGGCCGAGCCCGTCATGTTCGTCGGCGTCGAACTGTCCGCCTGGGAGGACGACCTGCGGTCCCTGCCCATGGACGCCCTCGGCCGGGCCCTCGGCGCCTGTCCCGTCAAGTGGCCCGTCAACCTGGTCCTCCTCGACGTCGCCCAGGATCCGGTGGCCGACTGGCTGCGCGAGACGGTCCGGCCCTTCTACCAGCGGCGCGACGCCTGAGGACCCGCTCCCGCCGGGCGGCGCACGGCTGCCACCGGCGGCGCCCGGCGCGGCACGGAACTCCCGCACCGGCACCCGCGACACTTAATCTGGTTTCATAACCCACCGGCACTTTTCCGAAGGGGCACCACGTGAGCGCGAGCGGCACAGCCGCGGCCGGACAGGTCGAGCACATGCTGCGACAGGTCACTCCCGGGCGCTACGACGCCTACGAGGCGCTGCTCCGCGCGCTCGCGAGCCCGTCCTCCGGCCAGATCTGGATGCTGCTGTGGCACGGCCAGGCAGGCTCCCCGGACGCCCAGTACGGCGCCATGGAGGTCGACGGCCACGGCTACGCGCCCTGCGTGACCTCCGCCCAGGAGCTGTCCGCCAGTGGCTGGAACCGCTCGTACGAGGTGGTCGACGGCCTCGAAGTGGCCCGCGCCCTCTACCCCGACCTCCTCGGCCTGTGGATCAACCCGCACGCCCCCGCCGGCGGTCTTGGCATCCCCTGGCTCGACCTGCGCCGCATCGCCACCGGCCTGGACCGGCAGCCCGCCGGCCCGCTCCGGCTGTCCGAACCGGCCATCGAGCTCCCGCAGTTCTACGCCCTCATCGCGCAGAACGCCCACCGCACCCCGGCCGTCCGCTCGCTGCGCCGCGCCTGGGTGCAGCCCGCGCTCGGCGCCCCGTACCTCGCCATCGGCCTCGACGTGTACGACACGAGCCCGCCGGCCGTGGACGCCGTACGCGCGATGATGCAGCAGTCCATCGGCGCGGTCCCCGAGGGCCTGCCGGTGTCGACGGTCGCGCTCTCCGACGAGCACGACCCGGTCGCGATGTGGCTGCGCGCCAACGCCCGCCCGTTCTACGACCGCGAGGCGCACGCGGCCCCCGCCCAGGTGCCCGCCGCGGGCTACGGCTTCCCCCCGGCGCAGGGCCGCTACTGACCTTCCCGTCCCGTCCGGGCGCTCGGTCCGGCGGCCCCGACTCTCCGCGCGTAGAGAAGTGGAGTAGGTCCCTCCCTGTGGCTGAATCCGCCAAGTTGTTCCCGTCCGAGGGGCGCGACGTGCTGTCCGGATAACGGAATCCCCAGGACAGCATCACGGTTGCGCATCCATTCGCCGTCAAGGCTGGCAACGAAACGCCGAAGCGTTGAAGACTCCCGCACCAGGGGATGTTCGCCCCTGTGTACGACTGTGTTCGACGGACTGAATCGCCGCCACAGCGGCATATGCGGGCCGGTCACCGCCGGTTGAGAGGGGTCCCTGCCATGACGGCGCCATTGCACGACACGGCTGCGGAAGCGGCGCCGGCCGCTCCCGCCGAATCCGCCGGGGGTGCGAAGAAGGTCGAGGGCCGGTCGCTCAAGCAGATCGCCTGGAACCGTCTCAAGCAGGACAAGGTCGCCCTCGCGGGCGGCATCACCGTCGTCGTCCTCGTCCTGATAGCCGTCTTCGCCCCGCTGATCGTCTCGCTGCTGGGCCACCCGCCGAACGAGTTCCACCAGGAGGAACTGGACCCGCTGACCAACCTGCCGCAGGGCGCCTGGGGCGGAGTGAGCGGCGACTACCTCTTCGGCGTCGAACCCAACAAGGGCCGCGACGTCTTCAGCCGCATCGTCCACGGCGCCCGCATCTCACTCCTCGTGGCCTTCCTCGCCGCCGTGGTCGCGGTGGTGCTCGGCACCCTCTTCGGCATCGTCGCCGGTTACTTCGGCGGCTGGGTCGACGCGCTGATCAGCCGCACCATGGACGTCCTGCTGTCGTTCCCGCAGCTTCTCTTCATCATCTCCCTGGTCTCGGTCCTCCCGGACGACCTGCTGGGGCT
>DASTDN010000122.1:0-2714 GCA_035710365.1 Streptomyces sp.
ACAGAAGATGTCGGGTATCGCCTCGACACTGACGGCATGAACGAGTGGAGCACGAGTGGTCCGGAAGGGCGGCGGGCCGGGACGAACTGGGCTGCCTTCGCCGTGGCGGAACCCGGTCTGGCCCGCACCGTCGAGGAGCGGTTCGCCGCCCACACGCATCACGTCCTGGCGTCTGTGCGCCGGGACGGGGCGCCGCGCACCAGCGGTCTGGAGGTGCGGTTCCTCGGCGGGGAGCTGTGGCTCGGCATGATGCCGGGCTCGGTGAAGGCGCTCGACCTGCGCCGCGACCCGCGTTTCGCGCTGCAGGCGAACCCGGGCGAGGGTACGTCGATGGGCGGCGGCGACGTGCGGATCAGTGGGCGGGCGATCGAGGTGGAGGACGGGCAGGCGAAGGCCGCGTATGCCAAAGAGGCGGAACCGCCCGAGCCGTTCCACCTCTTCCGCACCGAGCTGACGGAGGTGGTGCGGACCTCCGTCGAGGACGACACGTACCTCGTCGTCCAGGTCTGGACGCCGGGAAGCCCGCTCCGCACGATCAAGCGCACGTAGGCAACGGGGGAAGCCGGGCGCGTGGGCAACGGGGGCGGCAGGGAGGGGTGGGGGGCCTGTGGGACGCCTGGCGTGCGTCTCGGCGCGGGAGTCGGCAGGGGTGGCTCCGGCGCCGAGCGGCCGGAGCCGCCCCTGCGCACGGTCCTCGGGTCTACGGCCGTCCCCTTGGCCCCCAGCCGCCCTCCCGGAGCGGGTCCGCGAACCTCAGAGGGCCCGCCCGCCGCCCGGTCCTCCGACTTCAGGCCCGGTGCATGTCGGTGTTCGGGCCCCAGGCCCGGCGCACGTCCGGCCGTCGCACCCCAGGCCTGGTGCAGTCCGGCCGCCGCGCCCCGGTTTCGGCGCCCGCCCGGCATCTCGAACCTCAGGGCGACGGTCGTCCTTGAGCCCCTCCATGCCGGTCCGGCCACTGCCACCGGCTTTGGGGGCGGCGCCCGCCCGGCCCTCGGGCCTCAGCCCGGCGCCCGCCCCCAGGGCCTCAGCTCCGCTGCCCGCCTGTGCCTGTGCCTGTGCCTCGGACCAGAATCCGGTTCGGTACCCGGTTCGCCCCGGTCACTCCCACTCGATCGTGCCCGGCGGCTTGCTCGTGACGTCGAGGACGACGCGGTTGACGTCCTTGACCTCGTTGGTGATGCGGGTGGAGATCTTCGCGAGGACGTCGTACGGCAGGCGCGACCAGTCGGCCGTCATGGCGTCCTCGGAGGAGACCGGGCGGAGCACGATCGGGTGGCCGTAGGTGCGGCCGTCGCCCTGGACGCCGACGCTGCGGACGTCCGCGAGGAGGACCACCGGGCACTGCCAGATGTCGCGGTCGAGGCCGGCCTCGGTCAGTTCCTCACGGGCGATGGCGTCGGCCTCGCGCAGCAGGTCGAGCCGTTCCCTGGTGACCTCGCCGACGATGCGGATGCCGAGGCCGGGGCCGGGGAAGGGCTGGCGGTGGACGATCTCCTCGGGCAGGCCGAGCTCCTGGCCGACCATGCGGACCTCGTCCTTGAACAGCTTGCGCAGCGGTTCGATCAGCTCGAACTCGAGGTCCTCGGGGAGTCCGCCGACGTTGTGGTGGGACTTGATGTTGGCGGTGCCGGTGCCGCCGCCGGACTCCACGACGTCCGGGTAGAGGGTGCCCTGCACAAGGAAGGCGACCTCGGGGCCCTCGTCCGCGATGATCTCGGCCTGGGCCTGCTCGAAGACCCGGATGAACTCCCGGCCGATGATCTTCCGCTTCTGCTCGGGATCGCTGACCCCGGCGAGGGCCTTCAGGAACCGCTCCTCGGCGTCCACGACCTTGAGCTGGACGCCGGTCGCGGCGACGAAGTCCTTCTCGACCTGCTCGGTCTCGCCCTTGCGCATCAGGCCGTGGTCGACGTACACGCAGGTGAGCTGGGAGCCGATGGCCCGCTGCACGAGGGCCGCGGCCACCGCGGAGTCGACGCCGCCGGACAGGCCGCAGATCGCGCGCCGGTCGCCGACCTGCTCGCGGATCGCGGCGACCTGTTCGTCGATGACACTGCCCGTGGTCCAGGAGGGGGTCAGACCGGCGCCCCGGTACAGGAAGTGCTCCAGCACCTGCTGGCCGTGTGTGGAGTGCATCACCTCGGGGTGGTACTGCACGCCGTACAGCTTCTTCTCGTCGTTCTCGAAGGCGGCGACCGGGACGACGTCCGTGGACGCGGTGACCGTGAAGCCCTCCGGCGCGGCGGAGCAGGCGTCGCCGTGCGACATCCACACGGGCTGCTCACTAGGAGTGCCCTCGAAGAGGGTGGAGGACGGCCGGGAGACGTGCAGGCCGGTACGGCCGTACTCGCGGGCGCCGCTGTTGTCGACGGTGCCGCCGAGGACCTGCGCCATCAACTGGAAGCCGTAGCACATGCCGAAGACGGGGACGCCGGCCTCGAAGAGCTCGCGGTCCAGGCGGGGGGCGCCCTCCTCGTACACGGACGAGGGGCCTCCGGACAGGACGATGGCCGCCGGGTTCTTGGCGAGCATCTCGGCGACCGGCATGGTGCTCGGCACGATCTCGCTGTAGACCCGGGCCTCACGGACGCGACGGGCGATGAGCTGGGCGTACTGCGCGCCGAAGTCGACGACCAGGACGGTGTCGGGGGCGGCGGCAGCGGAAGTCGCTGATGACACGGGGTGCCTTCCGGCGGTGGGGCGAGGGGCTTGTG
>DASTDN010000123.1:0-9406 GCA_035710365.1 Streptomyces sp.
ACGACGTTGCCCGCCTCGTTGGTGACGCCGGCGATGTCGCGGAGCGAGCCGTTGGGGTTGAAGCCGAGGTACCGGAAGGCGACCCGGCCCTCGGCCTCCAGCTTGTCCAGCGTGTACGTGTCGGCGACGTACCGGCCGTCCATGTTCTTCAGCGGGATGTCGATCTCCTGGCCGGCCGTGTAGTCGGCCGTCCAGGCGGTGTCCGCGTTCTCCACCCGCAGCCTCTGGTCGCGGCAGATGAAGTGGAGGTGGTCGTTGCCGAGCATGGCGCCGGGCAGCAGGTGCGCCTCGGTGAGGATCTGGAAGCCGTTGCAGATGCCCAGGACCGGCAGACCGGCCTTCGCCTGCTCGACCAGCGGCTCCATCACCGGCGAGAAACGGGCGATGGCACCGGCACGCAGATAGTCGCCGTACGAGAAACCGCCGCACAGCACGACGGCGTCGACCTGCCTGAGGTCCTTGTCCTTGTGCCAGAGGGCGACGGGTTCGGCACCGGCGAGCCGGATCGCGCGCCGCGTGTCACGGTCGTCGAGACTGCCCGGGAAAGTGACGACGCCAATACGAGCGGTCACTTCGCGGCCCCCGCGACTTCCTCCACCTTGACGGTGAAGTCCTCGATCACGGTGTTGGCGAGGAAGGATTCCGCAAGGTCGTGGATGCGGGCGAGCACGGCGTCGTCGACCGGCCCGTCAACTTCCAGTTCGAATCGCTTTCCCTGACGTACGTCCGAGATCCCTTCGAATCCCAGACGCGGCAGTGCGCGCTGCACCGCCTGGCCCTGGGGGTCGAGGATCTCCGGCTTGAGCATGACGTCGACTACGACGCGTGCCACTGGCACTCCCGGTGTTGTGGTGCTGAGCAGGTTCCTGCGTGTGTGTTCAGACTACCCGCACGAAATTTCTACGCGAGTAGAGTTGTAGGAATCTACGTGACCGCTGTCACGATCGGGCTCCCAGCAGGGGTTTTCACGAAAAGTTACTGGAAAGATCCACGATCCAGCCGGGTTCCCTATTGCGCGCGGACACGCGGGAAGATTTAGTCGAGCTTCCCGATGCAATGGCAGGCACTGTACAAATGAATTGCCATTGCCCGATACTTTGCCCATTAACAGGCGGACAGCCGACATCTCCGTGACGTCTCGGCACGTCATCACGGACAAGGTGTCGAACGAAGGGACCGATATTCGTGGCGCAGAAAGTCGTGGTCACTCTCTTTGACGACATCGACGGCTCGGAAGCGGCGGAGACGATCGCCTTCGGACTCGACGGCAAGTCGTACGAGATCGACCTGAATGAGGCCAACGCCGAAAAGCTGCGCGGGGCCCTGGAGCCCTACGTGGCGGCCGGCCGCAAGCGGTCCAGGTCGGGCAGGACGTACCGGCAGACGGAGGTCGCGCCGGACCCGGCGGCCGTGCGTGCCTGGGCCCAGGCCAACAAGATGGACGTACCGGCCCGCGGCCGCATTCCCAAGAAGGTGTACGAGGCCTTCGCCGAGGCCCAGTGAACCCCCGGGCCGACGGCCGGTCATCCGTCCCTCGCGGCAACCGACTTGCGCAGCACCCCCGCTGATCAGCTAGAGTCTGGAGCACGCCGAGGGGCAAGGCCGAAAGGCCCGGCTCACTCAGGAGCGTGCGGGTGTAGTTCAGTAGTAGAACATCCCCCTTCCAGGGGGAAGGCGCAGTGTGCAATTCCTGTCACCCGCTCTGCATCGCCACCACCACTCTTGTGGATCAGGTAGGCTGGTGCTCGCGCCGATCGGTGAGAGCCGGTCGGAGGCAATGCGGACGTAGCTCAGTTGGTAGAGCGCAACCTTGCCAAGGTTGAGGTCGCGAGTTCGAACCTCGTCGTCCGCTCGGGAATGAGACCCCGGTCCTCAGGGACCGGGGTCTTTCCGTTACCCGGGCGCCTCTCCTCGCGGGGTTTTTCGTCCTTCTTCTTCTCGGCTTCTCCCCTGCCGCGTCCGACAGGTGTCCTGCCGAGCGGTGACAACGCGCACTGCTGTCCGGCGTTCGCGGGCGGGACCCCGGAGACGTGGAACCTCACGATGCCCGCGGAGGCGGCGGGGACCGAGGCGACGGCGCGAGTACACCACCCAGCCGTCGCCGTGCTCGATCCCCGGATGCCCGGCGCGGCCGGTGTGAAGGTCGCCACATCACTGCGTGCGGAGTTGCCGGACCGCCGGGTGCTGATCGTGACCGGTCCCGGCCTGCCCGGCCGCCTGAAGCGGGTGCGGAGAACCGTCGCGGGGCGGTGCGTCTCACACGGGTGCGCGGTTGGGTATAGTTGTTCTCGCGCCACGGCGCACTGCGGACGTAGCTCAGTTGGTAGAGCGCAACCTTGCCAAGGTTGAGGTCGCGAGTTCGAACCTCGTCGTCCGCTCCAGACGATGAAGGCCCCGGTCCTAGGACCGGGGCCTTCATCGTCATGCGCTGCTTCACACGCTGCCGCGCCGCGCTTCCGGGCACCGGTCCTTCGGCGTGGACCGGTGCCCGCCCGCCCCGGCGTCAGCTCCAAGCGGTGCCCGTCAGACGTTCGTATGCCTCCACGTACTTGGCGCGGGTCGCGTCCACGACCTGCTGCGGCAGCGGCGGCGGGGGCTGCTCGCTCGCCCGGTCCCAGCCGGAGTCCGGCGAGGTCAGCCAGTCCCGCACGAACTGCTTGTCGTACGACGGCTGCGGGCGGCCCGGCTCCCACTGCTCGGCCGGCCAGAAGCGGGAGGAGTCCGGGGTGAGCACCTCGTCCGCGAGGATCAGCCGCTCGCCCTCGAAGCCGAACTCGAACTTCGTGTCCGCGAGGACGATGCCGCGCTCGCGGGCGATGTCGCGGGCGCGGGAGTACACGGCGAGGGTGGCCTGGCGGAGCTGCGCGGCCGTCTCGGCGCCGACCTGGCGGGCGACCTCCTCGTAGGAGACGTTCTCGTCGTGCTCGCCGACCTCGGCCTTGGTGGCCGGGGTGAAGATCGGGGCGGGCAGTTCCGAGCCGTCGACGAGGCCTTCGGGGAGGGCGAGGCCGCACACCGTGCGGGACTCCCGGTATTCGGCCAGGCCCGAGCCGGTGAGGTAGCCGCGGGCCACGCACTCCACGGGAATCATCCGCAGTGACGTGCAGACGAGGGTGCGGCCCGCCCAGTCGTCGGGTGCTCCGGCGGGCAGGTCGGTGCTCAGGACGTGGTTCGGGACGAGGTCGGCGAGCTGGTCGAACCACCACAGGGAGAGCCGGGTGAGGACCCGGCCCTTGTCGGGGATCTCGGTGGGCAGCACCCAGTCGTAGGCGGAGATGCGGTCGCTCGCGACCATCACGAGGTCGCCCGCCTCGTTCCGGTACAGGTCGCGCACCTTGCCGGTGTGGAGATGCACCAGGCCCGGAACCTGACGCGGTTCGGGCTTCTCGACGAATCCGGACACGGTTACTCCCTGTGGTTCTGTACGACTCCCCCCGATTGTTCCGTATGGCGGCCCCGGGGTGCCGTCAGGGGGCCCGGACCCGGGCGCGCCGGGCGTCGGGACCGTGTCGCGTGGCGGTGTCCGGCCGTGGTCAGTCCCGTTTGCAGATGCGGTCCAGGAGGTTGGCCGTCGCGCGCTGGACGCGGGGGTCGACGTGGCCGGGACGGTCCAGGGCCGGGGACCAGGCGAAGGTGCCGGAGGCGAAGACCCACGCGCCCGACGGCGCCCGGTACAGGGAGGTCTCCTGGTGGCGGGTGACACCGGCCGCGTCCGGGTACGGGGAGTGGGCGAGCAGGGTGCGCTCGTCGTAGTCCGGCAGGGCCGTGCGCGGGAAGTAGCGGTCGGCCTCGCCCGCGACGAGTCCCTCGATGGGATCGCCGTCCCTGGCGCCGGTCGCCTCCCACAGCCAGTGGCCGGCGTTGCGGACGATCAGCGGGTGGGGCTCGGGGACGCTGCCCCCGTACTGGATGCCCAGCAGGTGCTGCTCGGGGCGGTCGATCTCGCGCCACAGCGCCGGTTTGCCGGGGCCCTTGCGCTTGCGGCAGGTCAGCAGGCGGTCCGGGGTGCCGGACGGCGACGGCCGCAGCTCCACCTGCCAGTGCATGGTGTTGGCGGAGAGGAACACCAGGGACGTGCCGTGGTCGCGGGCGCGTTCGGCGGTGGCGCGCATCGGGGCCGACCAGTACTCGTCGTGGCCGGGGAAGATCATGCCGCGGTACCGGGTGGGGTCGACGCGGCCCGCGTGCAGGTCGCTGGCGTCGGCGTACGTGAGGTCGTAGCCGTAGCGTTCCGCCCAGCGGATGACGTCGTAGGCGTGACCGACGTGCAGGGGCAGGCCCCAGCCCGCGTAGGGGCGGTCGAAGGAGACCGTCGCCGCGGCGTCGGCCTCGCCGAGGAGCCGGCCGTCGTCGTCCCAGGCGTGGTACATGCTCGCGCCGGTACGGCCGTCCTCCGGGTACAGGTTGTACGCCTGCCAGGTGATGTCCGGCAGGACGAGCAGCAGATCGGCCGGGCGGTCGTCGCGGACGGTGAACGGCACGTGGGAGCGGTAACCGTCGGCGGTGGTGAGCACGGCGACGTACGCGCCGGGGTTCCAGTACGACGGGACCTGCAGGCGCCAGGACAGCCACCAGTGGTGGCAGGAGACCGTACGGTCGGCGGTGAGCGGCGCGGGCTGCACCATGCCGGACAGGCGGGGGCTCGTGGTGATCTGCGCGGCGCCGTCGCCGCCGTAGTGGCCGATGCGGTAGACGTCGACGCCGAATTCCTGCGGCGGGTCGACCGTGATGCGGAAGTCGATGGCTTCGCCGGGGGCGACCGCGCCCGTCGACGTGAAGCCCTTGATCTGGAGGTGTACGTCGTCCGCCGAGCACGGGCCGTCCACGGTGCGCGGGGAGGGCGCCCGGCCGGTGCGGCCGCGGCGCCCCGGCCGGGCGCTCCGGGGGGAGGGAGTCGCGGCATTGGCCGGGTCCGCGCGGTCCGTCTGGTTCGCGTGGTTCGCGTGGTTCGAGTGGTGGTTCGGAGGGGTCGCCGTGTCTACGGTGTCCGCCTGGGCAGCCGGGTGTGCGGTGCGGGCGTCTGTCGCGCCTGTCGCGTCCGCCGCGTCCGCCGCGTCCGCCGGGTTGACGTACCAGGGGACGATCTGGCCGGTGTCGCTGAAATATGTCTCGGCGCCGCGCAGCCAGGGGACGGGGCCCTGCCCGAACGGGTCCGTCACACCGTGCGCGAGCGCTCCCGACTCCCAGCGGCGGATCCGGTCCGGCGCCATGGGCTTTCCCCTTCCTTGTCCCCTGTTCCCCGTGGTGTGGTGGTGCGGTGCCGGTCGCCTCGCGGTGCTGGTCTTCCCGCGGTGCGGCTGTCTTCGTGGGGGCGCACTTCCCCGGCGGTGCGGATCCTCCTCGGAGCCGGTCTCCCCGTGTGCCGGGTGCTGTTCGTGGCGGCCGACCGCTCTCGCGCCGATCAGCCTCTTCCTTCTTCTTGCGGCTTCTTCCGGGATTCGACCGCCCCAGCACATCACATCACGCACTCACACGGTCACTGTTCGTCGCGGATTGGCCGAAAGTGGAAGCAATCGGTCCGACCGGGGGAGGAGAGCGGAAACGGCAGTGGCGGGCGGGGGCGTCAGCGGCTCCGGAGACGGGGCCGTGGGCTCATACGAGCCGCACCGGCTTGTCCGGGCGTATGCCCTGGTCCGTCAGCCAGGAGCGCAGGGGGTCCGGGTCGCCGCGCTCCACGAGGCTGAGGACGCGTGAACCCAGGTCGGTCGCGCGGACGCCGCCGACCAGGAGGGACGGACCGTCGAGCCAGTCCAGGCCGGGGGCCGCGCCCGCGGTGTCCACGGCGGCACAGCACACCATGGCCGTGATGTGGTCCGCGAGCAGTTCGCGGCCGGAGCGCGGCGGCTGGAGGGGGAACAGCGGGAGGGCCCGGTCGTCCCAGAGGCCGAGGCCGGTGTCCGGGCAGGTGTGATCGGCCTGGGGCGTGTCGGTGTGCGGGGCGGCCGGGGTGGCGACCGCCTCCTCGCGGGCCACCTCGGCGCTGAGCCCGGCGGCGAGGGCGGCGCTGCGGGGAGTGGTGCCGGAGAGGTCTTCTTCGTCGAAGTCCACGCGGTCCCCGACGTGTGCCTGGTCCTCGTGGTCCCGCGCGTCCTCGTAGTCCGTTGCGTCCTCGCGGTCTCCGGTGTCCTTGCGATCCTCCGCGTGCTTCTCGGCGTTTCCCGCTTCCTCGTCGTGCGGGGCCTGCCGGACGGTCGTGTCGCGGTCCTCGGGCCCCGATCTGGAGTGTTCCGTGAGGTGGTCGAGGACGCGGGAGAGAGTCGGGTCCGCCGCGCTCCCCGAGTGGGTGCCGACGCCGCGGCGGACGCCCAAGGAGTCGAGGACCCGCTGCAGGCGGGCCGCGTCGCTGCGCCAGGTGCGGTCCACGACCTCCTCCGGATACGCCTCCCAGTCCACCGGGCACCAGTCCGGGCCGCACTCGGCGGGGCCGCCGTGGAAGAGGCGGGCGGCGAGGAGCGAGGTCGCCTCGTCGATCAGGCCGGGCTCCTCCAGCAGGTCGCAGGCGGGTCGCTCGCCGAGCCGGGTGGCGAAGCCCTCGGCGAGGCGGTCGCGCCGGGACAGCTCGGTCAGCGCGGCGACCACGCCCGCGTCGAGCCGGGAGGGCCAGCGGCCCATGCGCCACGCGGGCAGCGCGACCCGGGTCAGCAGGCGGTCCCAGCCGGCGTAGGCCAGGCCGATCTGTTCCTGGGCGACGATCCGCAGGCCGTAGTCCACGGCCCGGGCGCGCTCGGCGGCGGCCGTGGCGACGCCGCGCTCCATCTCGGCGACGTGCACGCGGCAGCCGCGCAGCAGCAGACGGGCCACCCGGCCGACACCGGCCAGCAGCGGGCGGGTCAGCGGGCCGCGGCCGGGCACCGAGGTCACGGCGAGCGCGGCGTCCAGGCCCCGTACGAAGCGCCGGGCCGCCGCTATGTCGGGGTGCGCCGAGGGGCCCGTACCGGCGACGACCGGGGCGAGGACGGCGCGCAGCTCGCCGACGCGCATCCACCACAGGAAGGGCGAGCCGATGACGAGGACGGGGCTGGTGGGGGTGCGGCCGTGCGGGGACCTCCCGGGGTGGGCGCCGGGTGCCGCGAGTGTGTCGAGGACGTCGCCTTCGCGGGCGTTCCGTCCGTCGTGTCCGCCTCCGCTGCGCCGGCCGGTCCGGCCGCTGTCGGCGGGGGCGGGCCGGCCGGTGTTCGTGGACGGGCCGTGGGCCGGGTGGGTGCGGTCCTCCAGCCAACTGTCGCAGTCCGGGGTGAGCGCTATGGCGGACGGGGCGGGGACGTCGAGGCGGTCGGCGAGCTCACGCACCATCCGGTACAGATCGGGCGCCGACTCCTCGGGGATGGCGACCGTCGGAGTCATGGCCGGGCGGGACCGGGCGACCACCAGGGCGACACCGGCCGCGGCGAGCAGGACCAGGACGGCGAGCGGAGTCACCGCCCAGCGTGCGGCGTCCCAGCCGGCGCCCGTGAGGTGCCCGGTCGAGCCACCGGCGAGCAGGATCACGGCGGCAGCCGCGGGCAGCAGGGCGACCGCCAGGGCCCGGCTGCGCACCCGCAGCACGGCGATCGCCCGGGAGCGCGCCGCCCGCGCGCCCACTTCCACACCCATACCGGTCACGCCGGATCTCAACCCCTCCCTGATGCCCTTGGTGCTCTCCTGCTCGGTGCCCTTCCCGTGGTGCCCACTCACCCACTGTGGCATCCGGCACTGACATCGCAATGCCGGTGGGCCATGTGCCGGAGAGCTTGCGCCGCACCCTAGTTGGGGCCCCGGCCCACGTCAGCCGGATAGACCATTGGTCACTCGATGGAATGGCTTTGGGGAAAGGTGGATGACGGACAGCAAAGATCAGGCCCCGGATTCCGAATGGTTCGGGATCCGGGGCCTGTACATCGGCGGCGGAAGTGCCGCCGGACGGGGGTACGGGTGCGGGGTGCGGTCAGGCGCCGGCTGTCGCCGCCGTCTCCGCCGCCTTCGCCGCGATGTCCGTGCGGTGCTGGGAGCCGTCGAGGCGGATGCGGTCCACCGCCCGGTACGCGCGCTCACGGGCCTCGGTGAGGTCCTGGCCGACCGCGGTCACGGACAGGACGCGCCCGCCGGCGCTGACCACCACGTCGCCGTCCCGCCTGGTGCCGGCGTGCAGCACGTACGCGTACGGGGCGTCCCGGTCGGTCACCTCGTCCAGTCCGGTGACCGGGTCGCCGGTGCGCGGGGTGCCGGGGTAGTTGTGCGATGCGACGACGACGGTGACGGCCGCGTCCCCGCTCCAGCGCAGCGGCTCCAGGTCGGCGAGGTTGCCGGTCGCGGCGGCCAGCAGCAGTCCGGCGAGCGGCGTCTTCAGCCGGGCCAGCACCACTTGTGTCTCCGGGTCGCCGAAGCGGGCGTTGAACTCGATGACGCGGACGCCGCGCGAGGTGATCGCGAGGCCGGCGTAGAGCAGGCCCGTGAAGGGGGTGCCGCGGCGGCGAAGCTCGTCGACGGTGGGTTGCAGCACCGTCGACAGCACCTCGTCGACCAGCTTCGGGTCCGCCCAGGGCAGGGGCGAGTACGCGCCCATGCCGCCGGTGTTGGGACCCTCGTCGCCGTCCAGGGCGCGCTTGAAGTCCTGGGCGGGCTGGAGCGGCACGACCGTCTCGCCGTCGGTGACCGCGAAGAGGGAGACCTCGGGCCCGTCGAGGAACTCCTCGATCACCACCCGGTCGCAGGCCGCAGCGTGGGCCCTGGCCGCCTCGATGTCGTCGGTGACGACCACGCCCTTGCCGGCGGCGAGCCCGTCGTCCTTGACCACGTACGGAGCGCCGAAGGCGTTGAGGGCGGCGTCGGCCTGGTCGGCGGTTCCGCAGACGTAGGAGCGCGCGGTGGGGACGCCCGCCGCGGCCATCACGTCCTTGGCGAAGGCCTTGGAGCCCTCCAGCAGCGCCGCCTCGCGGGAGGGGCCGAAGGCCGGGACGCCCGCCTCGCGCACCGCGTCGGCCACCCCGGCGACCAGCGGCGCCTCCGGGCCCACGACCACCAGCCCGGCGCCCAGCCGCGTGGCCAGGGCGGCGACGGCCGCGCCGTCGAGGGCGTTGACCTGGTGCAGCTCGGCGACCTCGGCGATCCCGGCGTTGCCGGGGGCGCAGTGCAGCGCCGTGACGTCGGGGTCGAGGGACAGGGAGCGGCACAGGGCGTGTTCGCGGGCACCGCTGCCGATGACGAGGACCTTCACGGGGGCCAGCCTAACGGGAGGGGCGGCCTTTCCTTTGTACGGGCTTCCGAGGGGGTGGGGGCGACGGGCTTGGAGGTTCCTCCAGTCGCACCGTGGCGCGGGCGGGCCGTCCTGGGCACCCACGGCCGGCACTCGGGTGAGCGGCGCGGCCGCGTCCGGGGCGGTGGGCTCGGGGCTCAGGGGTGGCGCGGTTCGGCCGGTGCCGGGAGGGGT
>DASTDN010000124.1:0-3332 GCA_035710365.1 Streptomyces sp.
GCATCGGCAACATCGCCGGCAAGGCCGTCGTCGCCGCACGCCTCCACGACGGCATGAACCACCTCGGCGACAAGGGCCGCACCTACAACCGCCGCCCCTACGCGGACTACACCGGCTACGCCCCCGTCAACACCGCGTACGAACTGCGCGACCCCTCCCGCTGGCAGCCCGCCCTCGGCCCGCACCAGCGCCGCGTCGGCGGCGGCCCCGGCGACAAGGGCATCTTCACCGTCCAGCAGTTCGTCACCCCGCACCTGCGCCTCGTCGAGCCCGTCACCTTCAAGGACCCCGCCGAGTTCGAGCTGCCCGCCCCGGACCACGTCAACCACACCGACACCGAGGCCTACAAGCGCGCCGTCGACGGAGTCCTCAAGGCCTCGGCCGGCCTCACCGACGAACAGAAGCTCAAGGCCGAGTTCTTCGAGCACTCCCCGGTCTCCCTCACCTGGGCACCCCGCGCCGCCGCCCTCGCCCACGACCTCGACATCGACGGCTGGGCCCAGTTGTTCGTCGTCACCTCCCTGGCCCGCTTCGACAACCTGATCGCGGTCTGGCACCACAAGCACGGCCACGACTCGGTGCGCCCCTTCAGCGCCGTCCGGCACGTCTACGGCAACACCCCCGTGACCGCCTGGGGCGGCCCCGGCCAGGGCACCGTCACCGACATCCCCGCCGACGAGTGGATCAGCTACCTCCCCGAGGGCAACCACCCCGAGTACCCGTCCGCGTTCACCACCCTGTGCTCCGCCCAGGCCCAGGCCGCCCGCCGCTACCTCGGCGACGACGTCCTCGACTGGTCGCACGCCTTCGAGGCCGGCGCGTCCCAGACCGAACCCGGAGTCGTCCCGGCCGAGCCGCTCAAGCTGAGCTGGCGGACCTGGACCGAGTTCGTCGACGACTGCGCCGACAGCCGCGTCTGGGCGGGCGTCGCCTTCGAGGAGACCACCCGGCGCTCCGTCGGCTTCGGCGCCCAGTTCGGCGACCTGGCGCACGACTTCATCCAGCGCCACCTCGAGGGCGACGCCGCCGGCTGACCCTTTCCCCGCCGACCGGCACCGGGCGCCGCCACGACGTGCGGCGGCGCCCGGTCGCGGGCAGCCTCCTGAGGACGACCGCGTACGCCGCACACCCCCACCCCGGACAACCGGAGCAGGAGACCACCGAACCGACGGGAGCCGAAGCCGATGGAGCCGACGAAGCCGATGCCGCCCACCGAGCCGCTGAGTCCGCTGCCGCCCCTGGCACCGCTGACCGCGCTCACCCCCACCACCGAACGGCGCGCCGAACTGGCCTCCCGGGCCTGGACCGAGGCCCTCACCCTGGCCGGCCCCCACCCCGGCCCGGCACCCGCCACGCCTCCCGGCGACCCCCGCCCGCCCTCCGGCGAACTCGTCGCCGCCGCCCTGCGCGCCCACAGCGCCCTCGCCGCGGGCCTCGGCCGGACCATCCCCGTCACCGGCCTGGAACCCGGCGCCCTCGGCATACGCGGACTCGCCACCTTCCTCGCCGTGTACGCCGGCCACCACCAGCGCCAGGACACGCGTGACCTCGGCACGGCCGCCTGAACTCGACTCTCGCTCCCGGCCCGCTCGAAGGAACACGGCACCGCGGGGACGCACGGCCCCGCCGCCCCTAAGGTGGCCCTGCAAGACCTCGCGCCCGCCCCTGCAACCCCCCGTCAGAGGGCGGGCGCGCCGGTCTTCCTCGCCCGGCCGAGGACCCCGCCCCCACCCCCCTCACGCCGGCACGCCACGGACGCGAGGGCCGTCCCGTCCCGTGAACACGACGCACACCGCCCCCCGGAAGCGGGGACCGGCGCCGTCCGCCGTGGCCAAGGAGGGGCTCGTATGAGCCGCATCGAAGAGTTCGAGGAGGCACGGCCCCTGCTGTTCTCCCTCGCCCACCGCATCCTGGGTGACGACGACCGAGCCCGCGCCGCCGTCGAGGAGACCCGGCTGCGCCACGAAGCGGCCACCACACCCCCCACCCCGGCCCGGACCAGGGACTACCTGGCCGCCGAAGCCACCGGGATCTGCGCGGCCGCGTTGCGCCGCGCCCGCCCGCACCGGGACACCCGCCCCGGCCCCCGGCCGCCCGCGCCCCCGCCGGACGGGCCGGGCCCCGACCCGCTGCGGCCCCCGGAACTCGCCGCGACCCTGTCCGCCGCGGCCGTCCTGCACCTGGAACGCCTCTCCCCCCGCGAACGCGCCGCCCTCGCCCTGAACGAGATCCTCGGCGGCGGCCCCGCCCGCGTCGCCGCCGCCGTCGGCCCCGCCGCCGCGCCCCCGCCGGACCACGGCGACGGCCGTACGGGCCTGCCCTGGCCGGAGCGCGTCGAGGGCGCCGACCACGTGGCCCGGGTCCTGGCCGCGATCGTCCCCGCGCTGCGCGGCGCCGGCGTCACCCTGCGCCCGCAGGACGTCGACGGGGGCCCCGGCGTCGTCTTCCACGACCGGGACGGCGCCGCGCTGGGCGCCATGGCCCTGGACGTCGCCGACGGCCGTGTCCACACGATCCGCTGGATCACGGGGCCCGACCACACCGACCGCCCGCGTCCCGCCGACCCCCGGCACGCCGACGTGCGCCCCGGTGACGACGGCGACGGCGAGGTGGCATGACCGCGGCCTCCGGCACCACCCGCGTCCTGCTGGCCGACGGCCAGCCCCTCTTACGCAGCGGCCTGCGCGCCCTCCTCGACGCCGAGGACGACATCGAGGTCGTCGCCGAGGCCGCCGACGGCCGCCGGGCCCTGGAACTGGCCCGCAGGCACCACCCGGACATCGTCCTCACCGACCTGCGCCTGCCCGTCGTGGACGGCGTCGAGACGACCCGCCGCATCGCCGCCGACCCCGCCCTGTCCCGTACCCGTGTCGTCGTCCTGACCTGCGACGGCTCCGACGTCCACGTCTTCGAGGCGCTGCGGGCGGGCGCCTCCGGGCTCCTCGTCGACGACGTCGCCCCCGCCGACCTGCTGCACGCGCTGCGGGTCGTGGCGCGCGGCGGCGCCCTGCTCGCGCCGTCCGTCACCCGCAAGCTGATCAACCGGCTCGTCACCCGCCCGCTCCCCGCGCCGACGGTGCCGGGGCTGGGTGAGCTGACGGACCGGGAGCGCGAGGCGGTCGCCCTGGTGGCGCGTGGCCTGTCGACCCGCCAGATCGCCGACCGCATGGTGATCAGCCCGCTCACCGTGAAGTCCCACATCGACCGGGCCAAGGCGAAGCTGCGGGCCCGCGGCCGCGTTCACCTGGTGGGCCTCGCCTACGCGTCCGGCCTGGTCACCCCGGGGAACCAGACGATGTGAGGCCCCCGGGCACACGGACGGCGGCGGCCCC
>DASTDN010000125.1:0-9976 GCA_035710365.1 Streptomyces sp.
GGGCCAGGGTCTCGGCGGGGGCGCCCGCTCCCGCGCCGTGCCGTGCCCGCAGCTCGGTGGCCAGTTCCTCGGCCGTGGACACCCGGTCCCGCTCGCCGAGGATCGCCGCCAACTCGTCGCGCACCCTGCTGAGCCACGGCATCCGCGCCCACTGCTCGACCGCCACCTGCTGGTTCTGCGAGACCGTCGGCTGGCTGATGCCCAGGGCCTTCGCGATCAGGCTCTGCGCCGGCCACGGCTCCAGCACCTCCCCGGCCTCCAGGGCTCCGGGCAGTTGGAGCGTCGCCCGGACCACGTCGGGGCGCGGCCGGGTGCGGCGCTTGCCCGGAGGCGGTGTGAGCCGGGCGGCCAGTGTGTCGACCGATTCCAGCGCCTCCTCGGGAGCGTCCGGCTCCAGCGTCGTCGGTGTCTTCTGCACGGGGCGGCGGCGCAGCGTCTGCGTCCACTGGCGGTGGCGTCGGTTCAGCTCCTTGCGGATCGCGTTGCCCGCGCCGCGCGCCCGGGAGATGTGGTGCGGCGGGACGTCGAGGAGCTGCTCGACGGTGTGCGCCTTCAGCCCTTCCGCCACCGACACCGCACGCGGTGACAGACCGGCCGCCGCCAGCGGCGTCTTCAGGGTCGCGGCTTCCGCGGCCTGCTCACGGGCGTCCTCCAGGTCCTCCGTGGTGAGGCCGACGGTGGCCGGAGTGGTCGCCGGGTGGGTGGCGTCGGCGGCCCGGAACACCTGCCGCCACGCCTCCTGCACCTGCCGCAGCGAGTCGAAACGCTGCTCCACGTCCCGGTGCAGCGCCCGCTCGAAGAACGCCCTCAGCCCTTCACTGAGCGCCTGCGGGAACAGCTCGGCCGCGACGTGCGGTGTGGCGTCGACGGCCATACGGGGGTCGCTCTGGCCGTCACCCCACACCGGTCGTTCGCCTGAGGCCATTTCGTGGAGGGTGACGGCCGCGGCGTACCACTCGGCATGATCGTCGTAACGGGAACGGCCGGCCCCGCCGAGAAACGGGTCGAGATATCCGCGCGTGCCGGCGTGCACGTCCTGGTCCGGGGCGTCGGCCAGGGAGAAGTCGAACAGCATCAGCTGCCAGGAGCCGTCACTGCGCTTGAAAAGACCTAAATTGTCGGGTTTGATGTCGCGGTGTCGCACCCCACGCGACGCCAGGGTGTCCAGCGCCTGGAACAGGTCGTTGCCGAACCGCTCCAACTGGTCGTAGCCCAGTGGCCCCTGGTCGCGCAGGCGGGAACCGAGACTCACCGGCTCCCGGTCGTCCATCCCGCGATAGCCGCCCGCGTACTCGATCTCCAGGGCCGTGTGACCCGCCAGCTCCCCCGGCTCGGCGAGCAGCTTCACAATCCGGCCGCCGCCGACTTCCTTGAGTGCCTTCGCCTCCGCGTACAGACGGGCGTCCTTCTCCTGGTCCAGGGCGACCTTGAAGACGCGGACCTCTTCCCCGTCGCCGTGCGGGCGGGGGCGGCGCACAAGGAGGGCGCGGGCCGTGGCGCCCGTGCCGAGCACCCGGGCCACGGTCCAGCCGTCGTCCAGGGGCTGCTCCGGCTGCACGGTCAGCGGATCCGCGCACGGTCCGCCGGCTGCCCGCGGGGCCGCCGCGTCGGCCTCCGCGGCGGCCAGCAGCTCCAGGAACTCGTCGACGGAGGCGAGACGGTCCCGCACGTCCGCCGTCGTCGCGCGGAAGACGAGGGTGTCGAGCGCCGCCGACACGGAGTCGGTGACCGCGTAGAGGTGCAGACCCCCGTCGCTCTGCAGCCGCTCCAGCAGCGCACTGCGCCGGTCCGCCGGAGACCGGCCCGTGAGCAGGAGATAGGCGAGGGAGCCCAGACCGAACACATCCAGGTCGACGGGGTCGGCGAACTCCTGGTCCGTCTCCGGTGCCAGGTAGACCTGCGCGGTGTCGGCGATCAGACCGGCGTCGAGCGGGGTGTCGCCCAGCGAGCGGTGCAGGGTCGTCTCGAAGTCCCGCGCCGCGGTCTGCCAGTCGGCGATGCGCAGCACCGGCTCACTGCCGTCCTCCCGCGCCGACACGTACACCGACCGGGCGGCCAGCGCACGGTGGTACAGGGAACGGTTGTGTGCGTAGCGGAGCGCCTCGGCGAGCTGCCGCACCAGGTCGAGCCGCACGGCCGGAGTGAGCCGGCCGCCGTACGCGTCGAGATAGGCGTCGAGGCGCAGATCCGACTCGCGGTGCCGGAAGAGGATCGCCGGACCGCCCTGGTGCTCCCGGATCTGCGCCGCCTGCACGATGCCGCGGTGGTTGATCCCCTGGAGCACCTGGTATTCACGGCGGGCCGCACGGTCCACCTTCGCCCGCTGCTCCTCGGAGGCGGCCTGCCCGGCGAGGTAGATACGGACCCGGCCGCTCTCCTGCACGAGCCCGTCGTCCCGTACCGCCGGCCGGTCCTCCCAGCCGGGACCGGCGTCCAGGGCGCGCGGTTCGAGCTTCCAGTCGTCGCCGAAGCGCAGGTGGGCGGTGGAGTGGCTGATGCCGATCTTCTGCATCAGCTGTTCGAGACGCTGGCCGATCAATGGCGTGATACGCCAGCTCTCCCGCTCCGGAGGCCGGCCGAGCAGGTCGTCCCACACCTTCGGCAGGCCGCTCGCCCCGTCGTTGCGGCCGTAGACCGAGGCGCGCTGGAACTCGTCGAGCTCACTCACCAGCCCGGGATCGTGGAGTAAGACCGCCGGCTTGATGAAGGGGACCTGCCTGGGGTCCATCCCGAGCTTGCGGGCGGCACGCTCCAGTTGCCCCTTCAGCTCCTTCGCCTTGAGGTCGGTCAGGTGAAGAGGGTTGCGCAGCGTCCGTACCCGGTCGGCGCCGTGGAACTGCCAGGTGTCACCGTGGTTCACCACTCGGCCGGGGTGACCCTTGAGCTCCAGGAGATAGACCCCGCCGGGAACCGCGATCAGCACGTCGCACTCGTTGATCCGTCCGGACGCCCCAGTGAACTGGAACGTCGCCCACGCGCGGTGCGGCTCCGTCCCCGGCATGAGACCGCGGAGGTGGTCCAGTCCGTCCTGTTCCCACCGGAAACCCGACCGCCGCGGCTGGAACCAGCGCTCACGGGAAGCGGGAGCAGCCGGTTTCGGGGCAGCGGGCACCAGGCACCTCCGGAAGAGGACGGGCGGTGGAGGCCACGCTTCGCCGTCGCAGGCCTCCCCTGACGACAGGCCCGAGATCCTAGTCGCCGCCTCCGACAGCCGAGGTGCCGTCTCGGGCGGCAACCACAGCTCCAGTGGCCCGCGTTGGGCCATCAGCCCGGCCCGGTCGTGCCACTGCCCGTCCTCGCAGATCCGGCCGCCCCCGGAAGCGGTGCCAGGACATGACCGTCATGGTGGTGCCGGGCCGGTCGCCGGGGCGCCGGGATCTCGCTGCCTTCGGGCGCCCGCCTCCGGACCTCCGCGCTTCCCGGGCCCGGGCCCCGGCCGGGACCCCGTTCCGCACCCGGAACGGGGCCTTCCCTCGGCCCGCCCCCGCCCGCCGGGGTGCTACCGCGGCCCGTACTTCCGCCCCGTCCGCGAGGACAGCCCGCCCAGCAGGTCCCGCGGCACGACCTTCACCACCCCCATCAGCGCCTTGTAGCGGGGGTCGGGAATGGACACCACCCTGCCGCGCGCGAGGTCCTTCAGCGCCGCCGCGACCAGCTTGTCCGCGTCGAGCCACATCCAGCCCGGGATGTTGTCCGTGCCCATCCCGGCCCGTTCGTGGAACTCCGTGCGCACGAACCCGGGGCACAGCGCCATCAGCCGTACGCCGCTGCCCGCCAGGTCCTTCGCCACACCCTGCGTGAACTGCACGACCCACGCCTTCGACGCGCCGTACGTCCCGCGCGGCACGAACGCCGCCACCGACGCGACGTTGACGACACCCCCGCGGCCCCGCTCCCGCATCGACTCCGTCGCCGCCGACGTCAGCCGCAGCACCGCTTCGCAGTGCACCTTGAGCATCGTCAGCTCGTCGGCGAGGGACACCTCCAGATAGCGGCCCTTGTTGCCGAAGCCGGCGTTGTTGATCAGCAGGTCGACGGGGTTCCTGCGGTCCCCGAGCCGGGCGGCGACCGCCTCGATGCCGTCGTCGGTGGCCAGGTCGGCGGTCAGGACCTCGGCCTCGACCCCGTGCCGGTCGTGCAGCTCCGTCGCCTGCTCCCGCAGCCGCTTGGTGTCCCGCGCGACCAGGACCAGGTCGTGCCCGCCGGCCGCCAGCCGCCGCGCGAACGCCGCACCGATGCCCGCCGTCGATCCCGTAATCAATGCCGTTGTCATGGCGCAAGATTAGTGACCCGGGCCCCGTAGATCCGTTTTCTGCACGCTTCCTCCCCGCCGGCGGCGGCCCGCCCGGCGGTGCGGCGGCGAACCGCAGCCGGGCACCGTCAGCCGCTCCGCCGCGCCACGTACGTCCGGGCTGCCTCCATCGCCTCCGGGTCCAGCGCCGCACCCGCCGCCAACAGCCGCGGCAGCCAGGCTCGTTCGGTGGTCACCGCCCGGAACTGCACCGCCACCGTCACGTCGTGCCCCGGCCGGTGGACGACCTCCACGGCATCGCCCGCCCGGATCTCCCCCGGCTCGATCACCCGCAGATACGCCCCCGGCGCACCCCGCTCCGTGAACCGCCGCACCCACCGCTCCTCACCCAGATGGCCCTGGAAGGTCCGGCATGGAATGCGCCCGCCGGCCACCTCCAGCACCACCTCGGGCCCCACCCGCCACCGCTCGCCTATCAGCGCCCCCGACACGTCCAGACCCGCCGTGGTGAGGTTCTCGCCGAACGTGCCGTTGGCCAGGGTGCGCCCCAGCTCGCGCTCCCAGGCGTCGAGGTCCTCGCGCGCCATCGCGTACACCGCCTGGTGGTCACCGCCGTGATGGCGGGTGTCGCACACCGCGTCCCCGGCCAGACCGCTCGCGCCGACCCCCTTCGGACCGGGGGCCGCCACCCGTACCGGTCCCTCGGCCGGCCGCTTGTCGATGCCGGTCAGCCCCTCCGGCTGATCGGTGTAGGGCACGGCCCGCGCCCGGCCCAGATTCACAGACAGAAGCTTCATGGCGGCACAGTAGGGGAGCCGCAGCCAAAGCGGCGAAGCATTACCCCGGCTCACCTCAAAGGATGACTTATCCTCGAAGGGTGATCGAAGCCCGTCATCTCCGTGTCCTGCGTGCCGTGGCCACCACCGGCTCCTTCTCCGCAGCGGGCCGCGAGCTGGGCTGCACCCAGCCCGCGGTCAGCCAGCAGATCAAGGCCCTGGAGTCCTCCGTCGGCACCCCCCTGCTGGTACGCAGCGGCCGGGCCATGCGCCTCACCCAGGCCGGCGAGGCCCTCGTCCGGCACGCCGCGGGCATCCTCGCCGGGCTCACCGCCGCCGAGGAGGAGGTGGCCGCCATCGCCGGACTGCGCGCGGGCCGTGTCCGCCTCGTCTCCTTCCCCAGCGGCAGCTCCACCCTCGTCCCGACCGCCCTCGCCGCCCTGCGCGCCGCCCATCCCGGCACCCGGGTCTCCCTGGAGGAGGCGGAACCGCCGAGGTCCGTGGCCCTGCTCCGCGAGGGCGACTGCGACCTCGCGCTCGCCTTCCGCTACGAGGGCGCGGCGGGCGCCGAGGAATGGGACGACCTCGTCGTACGGCCCCTGCTGACAGACCGGCTCGTGGCGCTCGTGCCCGACCGGCACCGCCTGGCGGGCGCGGACACCGTCGCCATCGGCGAACTCGCCGCCGAACCGTGGATCGCGGGCTGCCCGCGCTGCCGCAGCCAACTGGTCGAGGTGTGCGAGGGCGCCGGCTTCACCCCCCGCATCGACTTCGCGACCGACGACTACCCGGCCGTGGTGGGCCTGGTCGGCGCGGGCCTGGGCGTGGCCGTCCTGCCCCAGCTCGCCGTCCAGTCCGTACGGCCGCGGGGTGCACGCACAGTGACGCTGGAACCGGCCGTGCGCCGCGAGATCGTGGCACTCACCCTGCCGGATCTGGCCCAGGTCCCGGCCGTGAAGGCGACGCTGGACGAACTGGCGCGGGCCGCGGCCCGGTAGCCGGCCGGAGAAACACACAAGGGCACGCGGATGCGTGCCCGTCCGGAAAACTATTGAAGAAACGTTCCGCCGTAGAGACCTGCGCTCGGCCCTTCAATCAGGCGGGGCGTGGTCGCCGCGTGGTGTCGACGCGGGCACCAGCCGGTGGCGGGCCCGTCCCATCAGCTCCTCGCGCTCGTCCTCGGTCAGTCCGCCCCAGACGCCGTACGGCTCGCGCACCGCCAGCGCGTGCGCCGCGCACTGCGCGCGTACCGGGCACCTCATGCAGACCTCTTTGGCCGAGTTCTCACGAGCACTTCGCGCCGCACCACGCTCACCCTCGGGGTGGAAGAAGAGAGAGCTGTCCACCCCTCGGCAGGCAGCCAGCAACTGCCAGTCCCACAGGTCCGCGTTCGGTCCGGGAAGGCGGGAGAAATCTGCCATTACGTGACCCCTTGCAGCCGTTCTGGGTGGATCGGGTGTCCATGACCGTATATCCACGATCTAAGGATAGGAAAATATGACTCATTACGAATCTAGCCTCGGACACCAGCAAGGTGGAAGAAAAGGGGCCAAACGGGGCATAGGTTGTGGTGAAAAGTTGAGGGTCTGTTGTGCATGTCTGCACCGTGTCCGTCCCCTCACGTAGAGTGCCGAAGATGGCACACGGCCCCGTAACTCTTTCGAGTGACCGTCGTTGAGAGGGCGGAGGCGGTTGAAGCAACAAGCGCTCGGACGGACGTCCGATGCGGTCGACCGCACAGGTGACGATTCGTACCAGCCTGGAGGCTCAAGGTGACGTGCATCAGCTCCGGAGGGCGGCCATGACTTCCGTCCTCGTCTGCGACGACTCCCCGCTTGCCCGGGAAGCGCTCCGTCGCGCGGTGGCCACCGTGCCCGGCGTCGAGCGGGTGACGACTGCGGCCAACGGTGAGGAGGTCCTCCGCCGGTGGGGCGCCGACCGCTCGGACCTCATCCTGATGGACGTCCGCATGCCCGGACTGGGCGGTGTCGAGACCGTCCGGCGGCTGCTGTCGGCCGACCCCGGCGCCCGCATCATCATGTTGACGGTCGCCGAGGACCTCGACGGCGTGGCCCTGGCCGTCGCCGCCGGAGCCCGCGGCTACCTGCACAAGGACGCCTCCCGCGCCGAGCTGCGGGCCACGGTGACGCAGGCCCTCGCCGACCCGACCTGGCGCCTCGCGCCGCGCCGGCTGCGTTCGGCCGAGATGGGCGCCGCGCCCACGCTCACGGCGCGTGAGATCCAGGTGCTGGAGGGCATGAGCCACGGCCGTTCCAACGCCGAGATCGGACGCGAGCTGTTCCTCTCCGAGGACACGGTCAAGACGCACGCCCGGCGCCTGTTCAAGAAGCTCGGCGCCTCGGACCGGGCACACGCCGTGGCTCTCGGCTTCCGCTGGGGCCTGGTCCGCTAGGCCACCCCCGTGCGCCCCGGGCCGGGTCACCGACCGGCCGCCCGCCTCACACCGTTCCCCACGCCCGGCACGCCCGGCGGCAGCGGCGGATTCCCCGCTTGTCGCCAGGTGGGCGGGGGTGGCGGAGCGGTCCACCGGGCGCCCGCTGCTCGTTTCGCCGCGCATGCCGCATCCTTGAGGGGTGGAGTCTCTCGGGGACGAGTCGGTCGAGCGGAAGGGGAGGGCGCAGGTGATGAGTTCCGGCGCACCTGCTCATAACGCTTCGGTGCACAACAACGGGCGCGGTGCCATGGATCGGACGAGCGCAAGGCACCATGGACCGATGCGTGAGGACGATGCGGCCACTGCCCACGGGGCGATCGGAGCGCTCGTTCATCGCGCGGTCGACGGGGACGAGCAGGCCACGCACGACCTGCTCGCCCATGTCCACCCCCTCGCCCTGCGCTACTGCCGTACGAGGCTGTCGCGGCTCCCGGGTGACGCCCGGCACTTCGTGGAGGACCTCGCCCAGGAGGTCTGCGTGGCGGTGCTGCTCGCCCTGCCGCGCTACCGGGACACCGGGCGCCCCTTCGAGGCGTTCGTCTTCGCCATCGCCGCCCACAAGGTCGCCGACCTGCAGCGTGCCGCGATGCGCCACCCCGGTTCCACGGCCGTGCCCTCCGACGAGATGCCCGAGCGGCCCGACGACTCGCTGGGCCCGGAGGAGCGCGCCCTGCTCAGCAGCGACGCCGAATGGGCCAAGAAACTCCTGGCCAACCTGCCCGAGAACCAGCGTGAGCTGCTGCTGCTGCGGATCGCGGTCGGGCTCACGGCGGAGGAGACCGGCCAGATGCTGGGGATGTCGCCGGGCGCCGTGCGCGTGGCCCAGCACCGGGCGCTGAGCCGGCTGCGGGCCCTGGCCGAGCAGTGAATCCCTGACGCGTCCCTCGGGCGAAGGGACGTTCCGCACCCCGTGACCTCGCCGATCCTGCACTCGTACAAAAGTACGAAGATGTGACGTTTGTCGGGCTTCTTGAGCGTGGAATGAGACACCCCGGGTTCCCGTTAGCATGGACATCCGCACCGAGCAAGGCCATCTGGGGAAGGTGTCATGACTGCAAACGTCGACGGAGTGCCCGGAAAATTCGCGACACTCGGGCTGACCTACGACGACGTGCTGCTGCTGCCGGGCGCATCCGACGTGCTGCCGGGCGCGGTCGACACCTCGTCCCGCATCTCGCGCAACGTCCGCGTCAACATCCCGCTGCTGTCCGCCGCCATGGACAAGGTCACCGAGTCGCGCATGGCCATCGCGATGGCCCGCCTCGGCGGTGTCGGCGTGCTGCACCGCAACCTGTCCGTCGAGGACCAGGTCAACCAGGTCGACCTGGTGAAGCGGTCGGAGTCCGGCATGGTCACCGACCCGATCACCGTCCACCCCGACGCCACGCTCGCCGAGGCCGACGCGCTGTGCGGCAAGTTCCGCATCAGCGGCGTCCCGGTCACCGACCCGGCAGGCAAGCTCCTCGGCATCGTCACCAACCGCGACATGGCCTTCGAGACCGACCGCGACCGCCGGGTGCGCGAGGTCATGACGCCGATGCCGCTGGTCACCGGCAGGGTCGGCACCTCCGGCGAGGAGGCCATGCAACTGCTGCGCCGCCACAAGATCGAGAAGCTGCCGCTGGTCGACGACAGCGGGGTGCTCAAGGGCCTGATCACGGTCAAGGACTTCGTGAAGGCCGAGAAGTACCCGAACGCCGCGAAGGACACCGAGGGCCGGCTGCTCGTCGGCGCCGCCGTCGGCGCCAGCCCCGAGGCACTGGAGCGCGCCCAGGCGCTCGCCGCCGCCGGTGTGGACTTCCTGGTGGTGGACACCTCCCACGGCCACAACAGCAACGCCCTGAGCTGGATGGCCAAGATCAAGTCCAGCGTGGACGTCGACGTGATCGGCGGCAACGTCGCCACCCGCGACGGAGCCCAGGCGCTCATCGACGCCGGTGTGGACGGCATCAAGGTCGGCGTCGGACCGGGCTCCATCTGCACCACCCGCGTCGTCGCCGGCATCGGTGTCCCGCAGGTCACCGCCATCTACGAGGCCTCCCGCGCGGCCCGTCCCGCGGGCATCCCGCTGATCGGCGACGGCGGCCTGCAGTACTCCGGCGACATCGGCAAGGCGCTCGCCGCCGGCGCGGACACGGTCATGCTGGGCAGCCTCCTCGCGGGCTGCGAGGAGTCGCCGGGCGAGCTGCTCTTCATCAACGGCAAGCAGTTCAAGTCGTACCGCGGCATGGGGTCGCTGGGCGCCATGCAGTCGCGCGGGCAGGGCAGGTCGTACTCGAAGGACCGCTACTTCCAGGCGGAGGTCGCCTCCGACGACAAGCTCGTCCCCGAGGGCGTCGAGGGCCAGGTGCCCTACCGCGGCCCGCTGGAGGCCGTGGTGCACCAGCTCGCCGGAGGCCTGCGCACGTCGATGGGCTACGTCGGCGCCGCGACCATCGACGAGCTGCACCGGCGCGGCACGTTCGTGCGCATCACAGCCGCCGGCCTGAAGGA
>DASTDN010000126.1:0-12388 GCA_035710365.1 Streptomyces sp.
CCTGGAACCACCGGGTGCAGGAGCGCATGAAGCGCACCGTGTGGAACACCGGCGGCTGCACGAGCTGGTACCTGGACGCCGCCGGGCGCAACACCACCATCTGGCCGGGGACGACGAGTGAGTTCCGGCGGGCCACGCGGCGCGTGGACCTCGCCGAGTACGAGGTGCTGCGGGCGCCCGCCGCCGAGTCCGCCGACGAGCCGCGGACGGAGGTGGGCGCGTGAGCCGCCCGAGCCGCCCGGGACACGTCACGTCCGGGCCGTACGCGCCCCCCGCACCCGCCCGCGTACTGACCGCCGTGTCTGCCGACGGCGCCCGGCTGCACGTCGAGATGCACGGGCCCGCCACCGCGCCCGCCGTCGTCCTCGCGCACGGCTGGACCTGCTCGACCGCCTTCTGGGCGGCCCAGATACGGGCCCTGTCCGCCGACCACCGCGTCATCGCCTACGACCAGCGGGGCCACGGGCGCAGCCCCGCCGCCGCGACGTGCAGTACCGACGCGCTAGCCGACGACCTCGAAGCCGTCCTCGCCGAGACCCTCGCGCCGGGCGAACGGGCCGTCGTGGTCGGGCACTCCATGGGTGGCATGACCGTCATGGCCGCCGCCGAACGGGCCGGTTTCCGGGAGCACGCGGCGGCCGTCCTGCTGTGCAGCACCGGCAGTTCGGACCTGATCGCCGCCTCCACGGTCGTACCGCTGCGGCCGGGGCGGACACGCACCTGGCTGACGGGGAGGATCCTCGCCTCGCGCCTGCCGCTCGGTCCGGTCACGCCGGTCGCCCGCCGCATCCTCAAGTACGCCACGATGGGGCCCGGTTCGGTGCCCGGCATGGTCGAGGCGTGCGCCCGCGTCGTGCACGCCTGCCCGCGCCTCGTGCGCCACTCCTGGTCGCGGGTGCTGGGGCTGCTCGACCTCGACCACGGGGTGCGCGAGCTGCGGGTGCCGACCGCCGTCGTCGTCGGCACCGCAGACCGGCTCACCCCGCCCGTCAAGGCCCGCGCCGTGGCCGACGCGCTGCCGGAGTGCCTGGGCCTGACGGAGCTGCCCGGCATCGGCCACATGTCACCCGTCGAGGCGCCCGGGCCGATCGGCGCGAAGATACGGGAACTCGTCGATACGTACGTCCGTTCGAGTAGCGGTCGGGTCAAGGAGGGCGCATGAGCAGGGTGAGCCTGGAGGAGAAGGTCGCGGTCGTCACCGGAGCCGCGCGCGGCGTCGGCGAGCTGCTCGCCCGCAAGCTGTCCGCGCGGGGCGTGAAGGTGGCCCTGGTCGGCCTCGAACCGGACGAGCTGCAGAAGGTGTCGGAGCGTCTGCGCGGCGAGAGCGGGCACTGGCACGCCGACGTCACGGACCCGGAGGCCATGGCCCGGGTGGCCGGTGAGGTCCGCGAGCGCTTCGGCAGGGTGGACATCGTGGTCGCCAACGCCGGCGTCGCGGCCGGCGGGCCCTTCGTCGGCTCCGACCCGGCTGCCTGGCGGCGCGTCATCGAGGTCAACCTGATCGGCTCGGCCGTCACCGCCCGCGCCTTCCTGCCCGCGCTGATCGAGAGCCGGGGCTATCTGCTCCAGGTGGCGTCGCTGGCCGCGATCACGCCCGCGCCGATGATGACGGCGTACTGCGCGTCCAAGTCGGGCGTCGAGGCGTACGCGCACAGCCTGCGGGCCGAGGTCGGGTACCGGGGCGTGAAGGTCGGTGTCGGCTATCTGTCGTGGACCGACACCGACATGGTGCGCGGCGCCGACGAGGACGACGTGATGCGGGAGTTGCGGCAGAGGCTGCCCTGGCCGTCGAACAAGACGTACCCGCCGGGCCCGGCGGTGGACCGGTTCGTGGAGGGCATCGAGCGCCGGTCCACGCACGTCTACGGGCAGTGGTGGCTGCGCGGCATGCAGGGCATACGCGGCGGGCTGCCCGGTGTCATCGGCACGGTCGGGCAGCGCGAGATGCGGCGCTTCGCGGGCCGGCTGTCCGGCATGCGCACGGGCCTGGTCGGGGCGGGCGGCGCGGCCGACGAGCAGAACCGCACGGCGGCGGGGGCGGAGCCGCGGACCGGCTCGGGAGCGGACCCGGGAGGCGGACGCTGAGACGGACTCGGGGGCGTCGGCGGGCTGGGGGCGGAGAGCCCCGGCCGGGCGGGCGGTGACCGGCCCCTGGGCGGCGGCCTGCCCTGAGGCGGCCCGCTCGGCGGTGGTCGCGCGCTCTGGACGGCGGCCGGGCCTACGGGTGGTGGCCGGTCCTGCCGGTGGTGGCCGGTCCTGCGGGTGGTGGCCCGCCCGTGGGTGGCGGTCGGCCCCGGGGCGGCGGTCGGCTCCGGGGCGGTGGCCCGCCCGTCGGCGGTCGTGGGGCAGCGGGGTCGTGGTGCTGCGGGTGCGCGGGGCCGAACAGCTCGGATGACGGTCCGTAATGGTTCGACATGCGCAGTGTGTCCGGTCGTGCAAATCTGATCGAGCACGATTCCCTACCTGACCGGGAGTGAACCCGCATGGGTACGAAGGACCAGTTCCAGGAGAAGTCCGAGCAGTTCCAGCAGCAGGCCAAGCAGCGGATGGAGCAGGGCAAGCAGCGGATGGAGCAGGGCAAGGAACAGCCCCCGAGCCGCGGCCGCAGGCAGGACGAGGACACCGAGCGCTCGCGCCGTGAGCAGGAGCACGAGGAGCGTTTCGACCAGGACTGAGAGGCCTGACGCGACGGTGACCTCGCGTGCCGACGCCGGTACTCCCCGGGTCCCCTGAACTCCCTCCGTTCCCGGAGTTCCGTTCCCGGAGTTCCGTTCCACGGTCCTGGAGTCCCGGCGTCGCGTACCGCAAGGGGGTGCCCCTTCGACCGGGGCACCCCCTTCTTCCGTGTTGCTCCTTTGGTAGCCCCTTCCGGGTCGCTGCCGCTGCGTCGTCACTCCGGTGTCCCCCGGGGTGGCAGCGCCGGGCGGGAGCGGTCCGGGATGTCCCTGTGGTCCGGCGGGGTCGCGGGCGGTGTCGTCACCAGCAGTTCCAGCGCCAGCCGTACCGCGTCGTCCACCTCGGCGTACCGGCCCTCGGCCCAGTCCAGCGGGGTGCGCAGTGCCTCCACGTCGGGCGTGACGCCCCGGTTCTCCACCGACCAGCCGTACGCGTCGAACCAGGCCGCGTTCATCGGCACCGTGACGACGGTGCCGTCCCCGAGCCGGTGGCGGCCCGTCATGCCGACCACCCCGCCCCAGGTGCGCTGGCCGACGACCGGGCCGAGCCGCAGCAGCTTGAACGCCGCCGTGATCATGTCGCCGTCGGAGGACGTCGCCTCGTCGGCGAGCGCCACGACCGGCCCGCGCGGCGCGTTCGAGGCGTACGACACCGGCTGCGCACCACGCGTCAGGTCCCAGCCGAGGATCGTCCGGGTCAGCTTCTCGACGACCAGCTCGCTGATGTGGCCGCCCGCGTTGCCCCGCACGTCCACGATCAGCGCGGGCCGGGACACCTCCATGCGCAGGTCACGGTTGAACTGGGCCCAGCCGGAGCCGCCCATGTCCGGGATGTGGAGATAGCCGCACCGGCCGCCGCTCAGCTCCCGTACGACCTCGCGGCGTTTGGCGACCCAGTCCTGGTAGCGCAGCGGCCGTTCGTCGGTCAGCGGGACGACGGCGACGCGGCGGGCCCGCCCGGCGCCGCCGCCCGCGGGCCGGAACGTCAGCTCCACGGTCGTCCCGCCCGAGCCCGCCAGCAGCGGGAACGGGCCCGTCACCGGGTCCACCGGGCGGCCGTCGACATGGGTGAGGACCGCGCCCTCCCGGATGCCCGTCCCGGCGAGCGGTGAACGGGCCCTGGAGTCGGAGGACTCGCCCGGCAGGATCCGCTTCACCGTCCAGTCGCCGTCCCGGCACACCAGGTTGGCGCCCAGCAGGCCCTGCCGCCGCTGGTAGTGCGGCGGCCCCTCGTTGCGGCGGGCCGCGGAGACGTAGGCGTGCGAGGTGCCCAGCTCGCCCAGCACCTCGCGCAGCAGGTCGGCGAAGTCGTCCGGGGTGGCGACCTGTTCGACCAGCGGCCGGTACTGCGCGAGCACCGCGTCCCAGTCGATGCCGCACATGCCCGGGTCCCAGAAGTACGCGCGGGTCAGCCGGCCCGCCTCCTCGTAGGCCTGCCGCCACTCGGCGCCCGGGTCGACCACCTGCAGGATGCGGCGCGTGTCGATCCACACCGTCGAGTCGCTGTCGCCCGGCTCGGTGGCCGGCACCGCCCGCAGCTCCCCCTCGTCGACCACGACCAGCCGGCTGCCGTCGCCGCTGACCGCGAACGCGTCGAGGTCCTCGACCAGTTCGGACTTCTTCGCCCTGACGATGCCGAAGTGCTCCAGGGTCGGCCGCCCGCTGGTGTCGTCCGGGTTGGCGAACGTCTCGCCCAGCGCGCCCGAGATCGGCCAGCGCAGCCACACCAGGCCACCTCCCGCCACCGGACACAGCGCCGAGTACTTGGACGCGGTCACCGGAAACGGCGTGACCCGGCTCTCCAGCCCCTCGGCCTCGACGAGGACCGCGCCGCCGGGACCGGCCGCCGCCACGTCGGGTCCGCCCGCCCCCGGCCCGCCGAGGCCGGCATCGTCCTCGGCCGGGTCGAGACCGCCCGCCGCGGGCCGTCCCTCGGGGCTCAGCGCGAACGGCGAGGGCGTCGCCGACGCGAGCGGCACCAGGTACGGGCGGCAGCCCAGCGGGAACGAGAGGTCCCCGGTGTGCACGTCGTACACCGGGTCGAAGCCGCGCCACGACAGGAACGCCAGGTAGCGGCCGTCGCGGGTGAACACCGGGTTCTCGTCCTCGAACCGGCCGTTGGTGACGTCCACCACGAACCGGTCCTTGATCCGGGCCAGCTTGATCTGCCGCAGCGACCGCCCGATGCCGGGGTGCGCCCAGGCCAGCCAGGACCCGTCGGGCGAGAAGGCGAGGTCACCGACCGGCCCGTTGAGCGACCGGATCAGCTCCGTCACCCCGCCGCCCGAGTCCTCGGCGGCGTCGACCAGCAGCAGCCGCCCGTCGTGCGAGGCGACCGCGAGCCGTTCGCCCCGCGGGTCCGCGACCAGCTCCAGCACCCGGCCCAGCTTCCCGGACGCCAGCCGCCGGGGAGCGCGGTCGCCGGTGGCGCTCGGCAGGTGCGCGATCTCGATCGCGTCCTCGCCCTCCGCGTCCGTCACGTACGCCACCTGCCCGCTCGCGCAGAGCATCTCCGGCAGCCGCACCCGCACACCCGGGGTGTCGGTGAGGGTGCGCGCCGGGCCGTCCCGGTGGGTGAGCCAGTACAGGCTGCCGCGTACGACGACGGCGCTCGCGCGGCCCGTCTCGTCCACGGAGACCCCGTCCACGTGCTGCGCGGCCGGCACCTGGTACGGCCGCCGACCGGACCGCGCCCCGCCGAGGCGCACGTCGAGCCGCCGAGGCACGGAATCGGGGCCGAGGTCGTCGACGATCCACAGCTCACCGGCGCACTGGTACACGACGCGCGTGCCGTCGCTGGAGGCGTTGCGGGCGTAGAAGGCGTCGTGGTCGGTGTGACGGCGCAGGCCGGTGCCGTCGTACGCGCAGGAGTACAGGTTGCCGACGCCTTCGTGGTCGGAGAGGAACGCGATGCGTCCGCCCGCGAACATGGGAGCGTCCAGGTGCCCCTCCAGCCTGGACAGCAGCCTCCGGCCGTGCAGCCACAGCCGCCCCGTGGCGCCGCCCCGGTACCGCTTCCAGGACGCCGGTTCGTGCGGCGGGATGCCGGTGAGCAGCAGCGTCCGGCGCTCCCCGGCGAACTCGGCGAGATCGGCGACCTGGATGTCGCCTACCGGCCCCCACGGCAGCTTGCGCCCCGGATCGCCGTCGCGGGACAGCTTGTAGGCGGAGGTGAAGTGCGAGAACGGCGCGCCGTGCGAGGCGACGGCGAGGATGTCGCCGTCCGGGGTCCAGCCGCACACCCGGGTGTCCGCGCTGCCCCAGTGAGTGAGCTGCCGCGCGGGCCCGCCGTCCACCGGTACGAGATGCACCTCGGGGACGAGACTGCGCCAGCTCGTGCACGCGACGAGGCGGCCGTCGGGGGAGAGGCGCGGGTGGCCGAGCTTGGTGCGGTCGGCGGTGAGCCGCCGGGCCCGGCCCGGCCCGTCGAGGGGGGCGAGCCAGAGGTCGTCCTCGGCCACGAAGCACAGCCGGTCGTGGTGGAGGTGCGGCAGACGCAGGTAGCTCACCCTTCCCATGCTTTGCCGGGGGCCGGGGCGCAGCAACTCGTGCGAGCGGGAGCCCGGCCCGCGCCCCCGCCCCGCCTCAGCCGTGCTGGGCCCCGCCTCAGCCGAGCCGGGCCCTGCCTCAGCCGCGCCGCGCCTCAGCCGAGCTGAGCTGAGCCGGGCCCGCCCGCGCCGCACCTCAGGCGAGCCGTGCCCCGGTCGAGTCGGGAGGGCCGTTGCCGTGCCGAGCGCCCCGCCTCCCAGCCGTGCGTCCGCCGCCGCGCGGGCGCACCCTGGAACTAGGCAATCCGGAGGTGATCCTCATGATGCGTACCGCTGTGGGATGGCACATCGAGATGGAGTTCCAGGAGGACGACCAGCAGACCCGGGCCGTGGCCATGGTGCGGTTGCCCGACGGCAGTGAGGTCCGGGCGCACGGGCATGCCAGCCGGCACGGGTCCGACGCCAATCAGCCACGGGTGGGGGAGGAGATCGCCGGTGCGCGGGCGCTGAACGAGCTGGCCATGCAGTTGCTGACCAAGGCACACGACGAGATCGACACCGCGTCCGGCCGGACGTCCCACCCGATCCACGTGTGAGCCGCCCGGGGCCGCGTGCCCGCCCGCGCCCCCGGCGAGGGGTGAGAACCCGACAGCCGAGCCCCCCCACGGCCCACCGGCCACTGGCCACCGGTCACGGCCCTCGGCCCACCGCCCTCGGCCCACCGCCCTCGGCCACGGCCCTCGGCCCACCGCTCTCGGCCCACCGGCCACGGCCCAAGGCCCACCGATGAGTACCTGACATCGGTACCCGCCCGCCCCGACGCCCGGGCGGGCGTCGCGGTGGTCGCGCGTCCCGCCCCTCAGAGCGACGGTCCGCTCTCCCCGGGCATCGGCTCGCGTGCGCCGCGGTCCGGGCCCGTACCCGTCAGGTGTTCCAGGACCTCGACGAGTTCCTGGCAGGCCAGTTCCACGGAGCGCCGGGTGCTGCGCTGCTCGGTGATGACCGCCGACAGCAGCAGCGCGGTGAGGGCCATGGAACCGTTGAAGGCCTGGAGTTTCACCATCATTTCGAGCTCGGTGAGGTTCACGAAGGGACCGGTGTGGTCCGTGGCCGCCAGCGAGGCCATGACGGAGGCGTACAGGACGCACAGCATGCTGCCCGCCAGCTCGAAGCTCAGGGCGCCCCACGCCAGCAGCGGGAACACCACGAACAGCAGGCCTTCCGACCTGTGCACGGCGAGCCACACCAGGACCGCCGTGATCAGGGACAAAGCCACCGCCTGCACCCAGTGGCGCGGCGGCACCGGAGGCCACCGCACCCGCCGGAGCCGCAGGAGCAGCGGGGTGACGATGACGACGCCCATCGCGTCGCCCACCCACCGGGCCAGCCAGACCGGCCGGAATTCCTCCGAGTCGATCCTGCCGTCGTACACGAGGGCACCCGTGCCCATGGCCGCGCTCACCGACATGCCGGCCAGTGCCGCGAAGACCAGGGCGAGCCCGTCGCGCAGTCGGCTGAGGTCGGTGTGGAAGTCGGCGCGTCGCAGCAGCAGCAGCGCGCAGGCGGGGCCGGCGATGCTGCCGGACAGGGAGATGACGGCCGCGGCGGGGTCCCGAGTGGTGAGCGTCATGATGGTCAACAGCGAGCCGAGCGCGATGCCGGGCACGGCGCGCGGCCCGAGGACCAGCAGGGAGGCGACGGCCAGCCCGCTGGGCGGCCAGATGGGGGAGACGACGGTCTCTTCGACGTTCACTTGCCGCACCGTGCCGAGCCGCCCGGTCGCGTAGTAGGAGGCCGCGACGGCCAGGGTCTCCAGGGCGAGGACGACTGGCCGCGGCCAGGCTCGGATGCCCGCCACAGCAGCCATCAGACACCGGCGGCGCCGGGACGGCGAGGCGGAGCGGGCCGCGCCCCGCCCTACGGCTGAACCTCCGTCGTCCTGCGGCTGAACCCCGCAACCCTCCGTCGTCCTGCGGCCGAACCCTTTGAACCCTTCGTCGTCCTGCGGCCGAACCCGTCGTCGCGCGGCTCGGCCTACCGTCCGTCGTGCACCACGACCAGGACGGCCGCGTCGTCCTGGTGCCCGATGCGTTCGGCGTTCTTGATGACGGAGGCGGCCAGCGCGTCCGCCGTCATCCCCGCCACAGCCGCTATGCCGGCCAGCCATACGACCTGGTCGAGGCCCTCGTCGATGTTCAGGGCCGGGCCCTCGACCAGGCCGTCCGTCAGCAGGACGAAGACTCCCCCCGTGGTCAGCCGGTACCGGGTGACGGGATACGTCGCCCCCGCCAGGATGCCCAGCGGCGGCCCGCCCTCGTCGTCGGAGACGCCGGACCTGCCGTCGGCGGTGGCCCACACGCAGGGGACGTGCCCGGCCCGCGCGCTCTCCAGCACCCCCGTGACCGGGTCGAGGCGCATGAAGGTGCAGGTGGCGAAGAGGTCGCCGCCGAGCGAGACCAGCAGGTCGTTGGTGCTGCTGAGCAGTTCGCCGGGGTCGCTGGTCACGGAGGCGAGCGCCCGCAGGCCGACCCGGACCTGCCCCATGAACGCCGCCGCGTCGATGGTGTGTCCCTGCACGTCGCCGACGGACAGCCCGACACGCCCGTCCGGGAGGCGGAAAGCGTCGTACCAGTCGCCGCCCACGTTCAGCCCGGAGAAGGCGGGGGCGTACCGCGTCGCCAGGTGGATCCCGGGCACGGTGGGCAGGTCGCCGGGGAGCATGCCGCGCTGCAGCGCGATAGCGAGTTCCACCCGGTCGCGCTGCCGTTCCGCCTGCTCGCGCGCCTGGGCCGTCAGCGAGCTGAGCCGGGCCAGCAGCTCGTCGCCGTCGTCCGCCTGACGCTGACGCCTGCGGAACATAGATCGCTCCGGTCGAGTGGTGAGGGTGACCGCCCGAGGCGGGCCGCTGAATCCGGTCAAGGGATGTCGCTGAGCGCTACGCGGTTTTTGTCCGACTGTTTCGATCGTAGCGGCATCCCGGCCGACGGCCTCCGGGCTCGTGATCCACGTGCCGCCGCCGCTCACCCCCGCCGTCCGGCGGCTACCCGCCCGCCGACACCCGCACCGCCCGCACCAGTGCCTGGGCCCGCGGGTCCGCCGTCACCGTCCGGCGGAAACCGTTGGTGACGTAGCCGAAGGCGATGCCCGTCTCCGGGTCGGCGAAGCCGAGGGTGCCGCCGCGGCCCGGGTGCCCGAAGGACCCGGGCCCGAGGAAGGGCGAGGCGCCGCTGTGCAGCATGTAGCCGAGGCCGAAGCGGGTGTTCACCACCAGGACCCGGTCGGGCCCGGCCGACTCCTCGGCGCGCGCCAGCTCGACCGTGGCCGGGTCGAACAGCCGCACCCGGCCACCGGGCCCGTCCGTCTCGCCGATCAGCGCCGCGTAGAAGCGGGCCAGGCCGTCGGCGGTGGCGATGCCGTTCGTCGCGGGCATGACCGACGCACGGTAGGCCGGGTCGTTCTGGTCGGGGAACGGCGTGATCGCGGCGAACGCCCGCCGGGTGAGGGAGTCCGGGTCCCGGTAGGCCTCGGCGACCGAGCGCTTGGGCCGGGTGCGCAGCACACCGGACGGCGCGGCCGGTGCCGTCGTCGCCACGGGCGCCTCGACGTCCGCGACCCGGCCCGTACGCCCCGCCGCCTCCTCCGAGGCCGGCAGCCCCAGCCACAGCTCCAGGTCCAGCGGCGCGGCGATCTCGGCCGCGATCCACTCGCCGGTGTTCCGGCCGGTGACGCGCCGCACCAGCTCGTCCAGCAGCCAGCCGTACGTCAGCGCGTGGTAGCCGTGGCCGGTGCCCGGCTGCCACGCGGGCGCCTGCGCGGCGAGGGCCTCGGGGCCGCGCAGCGGGTCCAGCGCCTCGGCGGGGGTGAGCGGCCGGTCCAGCACGGGCAGTCCGGCCCGGTGGTTCAGCACGTGCCGCACCAGGACGTGTTCCTTGCCGTGCGCCTTGAACTCCGGCCAGTACGTGCCGACCGGCGCGTCCAGGTCCAGTTGCCCGCGCTGGTGCAGCAGCAGGAGCACGGCCGCGGCGACGCCCTTCGTCGCCGACCGCACGATCTGCGCGGTGCCCCGCCGCCACGCCCCCGCGGCGGGGTCCTCGGGGTCCTTGTCACCGCCCCACAGGTCCACGACCCGCCGTCCGTCGCGGTACACGGCGACGGCGGCGCCCCGCTCCCCGAGCCCCCCGAAGTTCCGTACGAACGCCTCCCGGACCGGCTCGAAGCCCTCCGCCACCGTGCCGCGCACGTCCACCGTCACGCCCTGCGTCCCTTCCCGCGACCCACCGCCTGCGACAGTGCGTGCAACACCGCCTGCCCGCCTGCGATTCCTGAGTCCTGTCCCCCGTGGGCGACCGAATTCACGCCCCCAGGGTCACAGACCGCGGGTCGAACCCGAACGGCAGCTCCAGCCGGTTGGCGCGCATCAGCGCGTCGTCGGCGAGCAGGTCGGCCGTCCGGCCGTCCGCCGCGATCACACCGTCGCTGAGGATCAGGGAGCGGGGGCACAGCTCCAGCGCGTACGGCAGGTCGTGCGTGACCATCAGCACGGTCACGTCCAGCGAACGCAGGATGTCCGCGAGTTCGCGGCGGGAGGCCGGGTCGAGGTTGGAGGACGGCTCGTCGAGGACGAGGATCTCCGGTTCCGTCGCGAGTACGGTCGCCACGGCCACCCGCCGCCGCTGCCCGAAGGAGAGGTGGTGCGGCGGGCGGTCCCGGAAGTCCAGCATCCCGACCCGCTCCAGCGCCCGGTCCACACGCGCCCGCAGCTCCGGTCCCCGCAGCCCCGCGGCGGCCGGGCCGAACGCCACGTCCTCCCGCACGGTCGGCATGAACAACTGGTCGTCGGGGTCCTGGAAGACGATGCCGACCCGGCGCCGGATCTCCGCCATGTGCCGGTCGCCGACGGGCAGTCCGGCGACCCGCACCGTGCCCGCGCCGCCGGTCAGGATGCCGTTGAGGTGCAGGACGAGGGTGGTCTTGCCGGCGCCGTTCGGGCCGAGCAGCGCGACCCGCTCGCCGCGCGCGACGGAGAAGTCCACGCCGAACAGCGCCTGGTGCCCGTCCGGGTAGGCGAAGGCCAGGCCCGAGACCTCCAGGGACGGCGGACGGGACTCCGGGGACGGCGGTGCGGAAGGGGAAACGGTCACAGCAGCCATCCCAGCAGACAGACGACGAGAGCGGCACCGGGCAGGGCGAGGGCGTACGACCACTGCGCCCGGGACGCGGTCACCTCGTCGATCACCGGCATGGCACCGGCGTATCCGCGGCTGATCATGGCGAGGTGGACGCGCTCGCCGCGTTCGTAGGAGCGGATGAACAGGGCGCCCGCCGACTTCGCCAGGACACCCCAGTGCCGGACGCCGCTCGCCTCGAACCCGCGGGACTCGCGGGCGACCCGCATACGCCGCATCTCGTCCGTGACGACATCGCCGTAACGGATCATGAAGGAGGCGATCTGCACGAGCAGCGGGGGCAGCTTCAGGCGCTGCAGGCCGAGCAGCAGTGCGCGCAGTTCCGTGGTGGAGGCGAGCAGGACGGAGGCGGCCACACCCAGGGTGCCCTTGGCCAGCACGTTCCAGGCGCCCCACAGCCCGCCGACGCTCAGCGACATGCCCAGCACGTCGACCTGCTCGCCCTCCGCGACGAACGGCATCAGCACCGCGAACGCCACGAACGGCACCTCGATCAGCAGCCGCCCGAGCAGGAACCCGGCGGGCACGCGCGCCGCGCGGGCGACGCACGCGAGGAGCACGGCGTACAGCCCGAAGGCCCACAGCGCCTCCCGCGGGGTGGACACGACGACCACCACGAAGGCGAACACCGCGGCCAGCTTGGTGTGCGGCGGCAGCGCGTGCACCGGGGAGTGCCCGTGCCGGTAGAGCCTGTGCGCGTGCCCGGCGCCCATGCCGGGCCTCAGACCCCGGTGTTCGCGGGGGAGGCGGCGTGCGTGCCGTCCGCCGCGCGGCGCCTGCGGACCGTCCAGAAGACGCCGCTGCCGGCGACGACCGTCACGCCGACGCCGATGACGCCCGCGAGGCCGCCGGACAGCCGGGCGTCCTCGACGTCCCGGACGCCGTAGTCGGCGAGCGGCGAGTCGGCGGCGGCGTGCTCCACGGCGCCCTCGTCGAAGCCCTGGTCGGCGGCGACCTTCTCCAGGCCGTCCGGGTCGGCGGAGGCGTAGAAGCTGACGAATCCGGCGAGGACCAGGGAGGTGGCGAGGCCGGTGATCCA
>DASTDN010000127.1:0-2459 GCA_035710365.1 Streptomyces sp.
AACCCCGAGGCGGGCGCCGCCGTCAAGGCCGCGGACCGCGCGCACGTGTTCCACTCCTGGTCCGCGCAGGAGCTCATCGACCCGCTCGCCGTCGCCGGCGCGGAGGGGTCGTACTTCTGGGACTACGACGGCAAGCGGTACCTGGACTTCTCCAGCGGACTCGTCTTCACCAACATCGGCTACCAGCACCCGAAGGTCGTCGCCGCGATCCAGGAGCAGGCGGCGCGCATGTCGACGTTCGCGCCCGCCTTCGCCGTCGAGGCGCGGTCCGAGGCGGCCCGGCTGATCGCCGAGCGGACCCCCGGCGACCTGGACAAGATCTTCTTCACGAACGGCGGCGCGGACGCCGTCGAGCACGCGATGCGCATGGCCCGGCTGCACACGGGCCGCCCGAAGGTGCTGTCGGCGTACCGCTCGTACCACGGCGGCACACAGCAGGCCGTGAACCTCACCGGAGACCCGCGCCGCTGGCCCTCCGACAGCGCCTCGGCCGGTGTCGTGCACTTCTGGGCACCGTTCCCGTACCGCTCGCGCTTCTACGCCGAGACGGAGGAGCAGGAGTGCGCGCGGGCGCTGGAGCACCTGGAGACGACGATCGCCTTCGAGGGTCCGGCGACCGTCGCCGCGATCGTCCTGGAGACCGTGCCGGGCACCGCCGGGATCATGGTTCCGCCGCCCGGCTACCTGGCCGGGGTCCGCGAGATCTGCGACAAGTACGGCATCGTCTTCGTCCTGGACGAGGTGATGGCCGGGTTCGGGCGGACCGGTACGTGGTTCGCGGCCGACCTGTTCGGCGTCGTGCCGGACCTGATGACCTTCGCCAAGGGCGTGAACTCCGGGTACGTGCCGCTGGGCGGTGTGGCCATCTCGGAGAAGATCGCGGAGACGTTCGCGCGGCGCCCGTACCCCGGTGGTCTGACGTACTCGGGGCACCCGCTGGCGTGCGCGGCGGCCGTGGCGACGATCAACGTGATGGCCGAGGAGGGCGTCGTCGAGAACGCGGCGCGGCTGGGCCGGGACGTCGTCGGCCCCGCGCTGCGGGCCCTGGCGGACCGGCACCGTTGCGTCGGCGAGGTGCGCGGCACCGGCATGTTCTGGGCGCTGGAGCTGGTGGCCGACCGCGAGACGCGGGAGCCGCTGGTGCCGTACAACGCGGCCGGGGAGGCGAACGCGGCGATGGCGGCGTTCGGCGCGGCGGCGAAGGCCGGTGGTTTGTGGCCTTTCATCAACATGAACCGGACACATGTCGTCCCGCCCTGCACCGTCACCGAGAGTGAGCTGAAGGAGGGCTTCGCGGTACTGGACGCGGCCCTGACGGTGGCAGACGGGTACACGCGGTAAGGGCTTACTCCTCGAACGGCCGAGCGGACACGGAGAGTCAGTGCCCGCTCGGCCGTTCGAAGGTCGCGGAGCGCGTAAGGTGCGTACTCGACACATCCGAGCAGACACACACACGGACGTGTACGAAAAGACACCCACCCCACGAAGGGCATGCGTGGCGAGACGCATGGACACACTCGTGAGCATGGAGCGGGCTGGTCCGCGCACGCACGCACGCCACCGAACGCGACGAGGGAGAACCCCCGACCATGTCCGGGATCAGTGGCCTCGGTGCCGTCACGCGCAGCACCCTGCGACAGCAGATCGCCGACGCGCTCCGTGACGAGGTGCTCGCGGGACGCCTGAAGCCCATGCAGGTGTTCACGGTCAAGGAGATCGCCGAGCAGTACGGCGTCTCCGCCACCCCGGTCCGCGAGGCGCTCGTGGACCTGGCCGCGCAGGGCATGCTGGAGGCCGACCACCACCGCGGGTTCCGCGTCCCCCTGTACCGGGCCGAGGACCTGCGCAGCATGCTGGAGGCGCGCAGCCTCGTCACCGACGGCATCTTCCGGGCCCTGGCCCAGCGCACCGACCTGGACGCCTCGGCCGTGCCGCGCATGGTGGAGGCGCTCGTCCCGGTCCGCCGCCGCGGCGAGGAGGCCCAGCGGGCCGCCATGGCCGGCGACCTCACCGTCCTCGTCGGCTACGACCTGCGTTTCTGGCGCGAGCTGAGCGCGGTGTTCGGCAACCCGTTCCTCGGGGACTTCCTCAACCGGCTGCGCAGCCAGACCTGGGTGTGCGTGGTGCAGCACCTGCGGCAGATGACGGACCTGCGCGGCCGGCTGTGGGCCGGTCACGCGGACCTGGTGGACGCGCTGTCCCGCCTGGACACCCAGGAGTCGTACGAGATCGTCAAGTCGTACAACAGCCACTCGATGAAACTGCTCAGCCTCTTCCCGGAGGCCGCCGCGCAGCCGGGTTCCGGCGTCGACCGGTGACGACGGCGGACGCCGCGGCCCACCGGGACCGCCGGGACCGCCGGTGTCACGGGCGTGGCCGGCGTCATCGACGGCCGGGCGGGTAAGGAACGTGCACGGGGTGCCCGCGCGCGACGAGACGGAACGCGTGGGCGAACAGCC
>DASTDN010000128.1:0-15445 GCA_035710365.1 Streptomyces sp.
CGCGGAACCCCACGCCGCGGACGGCGCCCCCGAGGGCCCCGCGCCCGCCGAGGAGTCCGGCCCGGACGAGGACCCGGCCGGCCCCGACGAGGCGCCCGCCCCCCAGGACACGGCCGGCGCGGACGACGTCGGCGCGCGGGCCGAGGGGCAGCCCGCCGCCCCGCACGAGGACCACCCGCTCGCCTCGTACGTGCTCCGCGTCAACGGCACCGACCGGCCCGTCAACGACGCCTGGATCGGCGAGTCGCTGCTGTACGTGCTGCGCGAACGCCTCGGGCTCGCCGGCGCCAAGGACGGCTGCTCGCAGGGCGAGTGCGGCGCCTGCAACGTCCAGGTCGACGGCCGTCTCGTGGCCTCCTGCCTGGTCCCCTCCGTGACCGCCGCGGGCAGCGAGGTGCGCACCGTGGAGGGCCTCGCCACCGACGGCCGGCCCTCCGACGTGCAGCGGGCGCTCGCCCGGTGCGGCGCCGTCCAGTGCGGCTTCTGCGTGCCCGGCATGGCGATGACCGTGCACGACCTGCTGGAGGGCAACCCCGCCCCCACCGAACTGGAGACCCGCCAGGCGCTCTGCGGCAACCTCTGCCGCTGCTCCGGCTACCGGGGCGTCGTGGACGCCGTCAAGGAGGTCGTCGCCGAACGCGAGGCGCACGCCGCCGAGGCCGCCGACACCGACACCGACGGGCCGCGCGTCCCGCACCAGGCGGGACCGGCCGGCACCGGCACGCACGCCACGGCGTTCGGCGGACCCCAGCCGGGCCGCGCGCCGCACGACCAGTCCCATGGCCAGGACGGAGGCCCCGCGTGAGCAACGACACCGCCACGGCGCAGGCCCCGGAGCAGACGACCCCGGCGCCCGAACCGGCCCCGCACGGACTCGGCGTCTCGCTCCCGGCCTCCGACGCCCGCGCCAAGACCGAGGGCACCTTCCCCTACGCCGCCGACCTGTGGGCCGAGGGACTGCTGTGGGGCGCGCTGCTGCGCTCGCCGCACGCCCACGCGCGCATCGTGTCCATCGACACCACCCACGCGCGCGAGATGCCCGGCGTCCGCGCCGTCATCACCCACGAGGACGTCCCCGGCGCCCCCCTGCACGGCCGTGGCACCGCCGACCGCCCCGTGTTCGCCTCCGAGGTCGTACGCCACCACGGCGAGCCCATCGCCGCCGTCGCCGCCGACCACCCCGACACCGCCCGGATGGCCGCAGCCGCCGTCACCGTCGAGTACGAACTGCTCGACCCGGTGACCGACCCGGAACAGGCCTTCGAGGCCGAGCCGCTGCACCCCGACGGCAACCTCATCCGGCACATCCCGCTGCGCCACGGCGACCCGGAGGCCGCGGGCGACATCGTCGTGGAGGGCCTGTACCGCATAGGCCGTCAGGACCCCGCGCCCATCGGCGCCGAGGCCGGACTCGCCGTGCCGCGACCCGACGGGGGAGTGGAGCTGTACCTCGCCTCCACCGACCCGCACACCGACCGGGACGCCGCGGCCGCCGTCTTCGCCCTCGAACCCGACCGGGTGAAGGTCGTCGTCACCGGTGTGCCCGGCGCCACCTCCGACCGCGAGGACCAGGGCTTCCAGCTCGCCCTCGGCCTGCTCGCGCTGAAGACCGACTGCCCGGTGAAGCTGGCCGCCACCCGCGAGGAGTCCTTCCTCGGCCACACCCACCGCCACCCCACCCTGCTGCGCTACCGCCACCACGCCGACGCCGAGGGCCGGCTGGTCAAGGTGGAGGCGCAGATCCTGCTCGACGCGGGCGCGTACGCCGACACCTCCTCGGAGGCCCTGGCCGCCGCCGTGGCCTTCGCCTGCGGCCCGTACGTGGTGCCGAACGCCTTCATCGAGGGCTGGGCCGTCCGCACCAACAACCCCCCCTCCGGCCATGTGCGCGGCGAGGGCGCCATGCAGGTGTGCGCCGCGTACGAGGCGCAGATGGACAAGCTGGCCAAGAAGCTCGGCGCCGACCCGGCGGAGCTGCGCCTGCGCAATGTGATGGCCACCGGCGACATCCTGCCGACCGGCCAGGCGGTGACCTGCCCGGCGCCCGTCGCCGAGCTGCTCCAGGCCGTGCGGGACGAGCCGCTGCCGCCGCTGCCCCAGGACGGCACCGAGGACGAGTGGCTGCTGCCCGGAGGCCCCGAGGGCGCGGGCGAGCCGGGCGCGGTGCGCCGGGGCGTGGGCTACGGCCTCGGCATGGTGCACATGCTGGGCGCGGAGGGCGCCGACGAGGTGTCCACGGCGACCGTGAAGGTCCAGGACGGCGTGGCGACCGTGCTGTGCGCGGCCGTCGAGACCGGGCAGGGCTTCAGCACGCTCGCCCGGCAGATCGTCCAGGAGACGCTCGGCATCGAAGAGGTCCACGTGGCGCCGGTCGACACCGACCAGCCGTCGGCCGGCGCGGGCTGCCGCGGCCGGCACACCTGGGTGTCGGGCGGCGCGGTGGAGCGCGCGGCGAAGATGGTCCGCACCCAGCTCCTGCAGCCGCTCGCCCACAAGTTCGGCATGTCCACGGAGCTGCTCCAGATCACCGACGGCAAGATCACCTCGTACGACGGTGTCCTGTCGACGACGGTCACGGAGGCGATGGACGGCAAGGAACTCTGGGCCACGGCCCAGTGCCGGCCGCACCCGACGGAGCCGCTGGACGAGGCCGGGCAGGGCGACGCGTTCGTCGGCATGGCGTTCTGCGCGATCCGCGCGGTCGTGGACGTCGACGTCGAGATCGGCTCGGTACGCGTGGTGGAACTGGCCGTCGCGCAGGACGTGGGGCGGGTGCTGAACCCGGCCCAACTGGCCTCGCGCATCGAGGGCGGTGTCACGCAGGGCGTGGGCATCGCGCTCACCGAGAACCTGCGCACGCCGCGTGGGCTGGTCCGCCACCCCGACCTGACGGGGTATGCCCTGCCGACGGCCCTGGACGCGCCCGACATCCGGATCGTCAAGCTGGTGGAGGAGCGGGACGTGGTCGCGCCGTTCGGCGCGAAGGCGGTCAGCGCGGTGCCGGTCGTGACGTCCCCGGCGGCCATCGCGTCGGCGGTGCGCGCGGCGACGGGCCGCCCGGTCAACCGCCTGCCGATCCGCCCCCAGGCCGCGGTGGTGACGGGCCAGTAGGCCCGGGCGGTCCCGCCGCGGGTCTCTCCCTGCTCCGGGCGGGTGCCGCGGGCGCGGCGCTCCGGCCGGGCGGTGATCCGGGTCCGTTGTCAGTGGTGGCGGCTAGTGTTCCTGGCAGTGGGACGGCCGCCCGTCGGGGGCGGGCGGCCGTCCTGTGGACGGCTGGGGCTGCGGATGCACGGGGGAGTGTGAGCGGAGTGGCGGTCACGACGACGGCGGTCATGACGGCGGGCGCGGCGGACCCGGGACGCGGTGCGGCACCGGGACGGCTGGTGCGGCTTCCGGGACTGCGCGGGGCCGCGCCGTCGCTGGTGACGCTGGTGCGTTTCGCGACGGCGTCGGACCGGCCCGTGGACGGCCGGGGGCTGTCCCCCCGGCGCGGAGAGCGCGCGGACATCCGCACGCTGGTGGAGCGGTCGCCGTACCGGCGGATGACGGCGCTGGTGCGTCTCCTGGCGCTGGCGGCGGGCACGGGCGCGGAGTCGGGGCTCGCCCTGGACCTGCCGAGCGGGCTGCTGGACCGGGAGTTCGGCCGGGGCCGCGTCGTCCGCTTCGAGGAGGTCGACTTCCCCGCCGCCCTCACCCACGCGCCGACGCGCCGCTTCCTGCGGGAGACGGGCCTGCCCGAGGAGGGGTACCCGCTCGGCCTGGACACGGACATGCCCCTGCCGACGCTGGAGGAGTACGGGCAGTACGCGGAGGACACGGCGTACGAGACGCCGGACGCCGTCCGTCCGCTCCGGCTCCCGGCGGGCGCCGAGCGGCTGATACGGGTCGGGGCACTCGCCGAGGACGGCTGCAGCCTGGTCCTCGACGGCGCGACGGGCGCGCTGGGCAAGTGGACCGAGCCGGAGGCGACGGTCCACCCGCTGAGCGCGGACGTCTCGACCCTGGCGTTCACCCTGTGGCTGCTGCACAGGGCCCTGGTGGAGGCCGCGGCGGGATTCGAACCCGCGTGACTCGCTTTGCAGGCGAGCCCCTGAACCACTCGGGCACGCGGCCGTGCTGACGACGTGACCCGACCGTACGGCCGGGTGCGAGGGGAGCTCAAGGAATCCGGGGAGGCCGCAACGCGACTGCCACACGCCGTTCACGAACGGCCGGGGCGGGCGGCGGACGTAGGTCCGCAGGCGGAGAGCGGTCCCGCCTCCGGACAGGGGTCACCGCGCCTCACGGCCCTTACCCTGGCGGTCATGAGTGCCCTCGAACCGCGCGACAGTGATGTCTCCGGAGCCCCTGTCCCCGTCGATCCCCTGCCGGCCGCCGTGCCGGCCGCCGTCCCCGCCGCGGGGCGGGCCGAGACCGTGCTGAGCCGTTCCTACCGGGCGCTGAGCATCGGCATCGTCTCCGTCGTGCTGCTGATCGCCTTCGAGGCCACGGCCGTCGGCACGGCCATGCCGGTCGCCGCGCGCGAGCTGGACGGGGTGTCGCTGTACGCGTTCGCGTTCTCCGGGTACTTCACGACGAGCCTGTTCGGGATGGTGCTGTCCGGCCAGTGGTCGGACCGGCGGGGTCCGCTCGGGGCGCTCACCGCGGGCATCGGCGCGTTCGCCGCGGGCCTGCTGCTGTCCGGGACGGCGACGGCGATGTGGCTGTTCGTCCTGGGCCGGGCGGTGCAGGGCCTCGGCGGCGGGCTCGTGATCGTCGCGCTGTACGTCGTCGTGGGGCGGGCCTACCCGGAGCGGCTGCGGCCCGCGATCATGGCGGCGTTCGCGGCGAGCTGGATCGTCCCGTCGATCGTGGGACCGCTCGCGTCCGGTGCGGTGACCGAACACCTCGGCTGGCGCTGGGTGTTCACCGGCATCCCGGTGCTGGTGGTGTTCCCGCTGGCGCTCGCGCTGCCGCAGATACGCCGCCGCGCGGGCGGCCCGGTGGACGAGCCCGGCACCGGCGGGCGGGGTGGGGGACGGGGGTCCGTCGACCGGCGGCGCATCCGGCTCGCCCTCGCGATCTCGCTGGGCGCGGGCCTGCTCCAGTACGCGGCGCAGGACCTGCGGTGGCTGTCGCTGCTGCCCGGCGCGGCGGGGGCCGCGCTGCTGGTCCCGTCGGTTCTCGGGCTGCTGCCGCGCGGCACGTACCGGGCGGCGCGCGGGCTGCCGTCCGTGGTGCTGCTGCGCGGGGTCGCGGCGGGCTCGTTCATCGCGGCCGAGTCGTTCGTGCCGCTGATGCTGGTCACCCAGCGCGGGCTCAGCCCGACGCTCGCCGGGTTCTCGCTGGCGGCGGGCGGCGGGTCCTGGGCGCTGGGCTCATGGGTGCAGTCCCGGCCGAGGGTCGAGCCGTACCGGGAGCGGCTGATGACGCTCGGCATGCTGCTGGTGGCGGCGGCGATCACGGCGGCGCCGAGCGTGCTGATCGACGCGGTGCCGGTCTGGACGGTGGCGGTGGCCTGGGCGTTCGGCTGCTTCGGGATGGGCCTGGTGATCTCCTCCACCAGCGTGCTCCTGCTGCGGTTGTCCGCACCCGAGGAGGCCGGCACGAACTCCGCCTCTCTCCAGATCTCCGACGCCCTGTCCAACGTCGTCCTGCTCTCCACGGGCGGTGCGGCGTTCGCCGCGCTGGGCGGCGGCACGGTGGCCCACACGACGGCGACGGCGGCCACCGGCGCGGGCGCCTCCCATCCGGCGGCCTTCGCCGCGGTGTTCCTGCCGATGGCGGGCGTGGCGGCGGTGGGGGCGTGGGTGACGGTGCGGGTGCGGACCCGGCCCTGAGCGGCACCGGGCCGTCCCGCGGGCCGGCGGCCGCGACCGGAAGCGGGGCGGAGGCCGGATCCCCGGGGTGCGGAGAGGGCGCCGGGTGACGGGTGTGACGTCGGTCGCACCCGTCGCGGGCCCCGCCCCGCCCGCGCGATGACCGCCGCGGCCCGCCGGTAGGGTGGCCCGGTCGTCCTACGCAGCCGAGTCGTCGACCCCTCCACGGAGACCGTGACTACCACCGCCAGCTCCAGCCCCGCCGTCCCCTCGCACCACCTGTCACCCGCCTTCCCGGGGCGCGCGCCCTGGGGTACGGCCAGCAAGCTGCGCGCCTGGCAGCAGGGTGCGATGGAGAAGTACGTCCAGGAACAGCCCCGAGACTTCCTCGCGGTCGCGACCCCCGGCGCCGGCAAGACGACCTTCGCGCTGACGCTGGCGTCCTGGCTGCTGCACCACCACGTCGTGCAGCAGGTGACCGTGGTCGCGCCCACCGAGCACCTGAAGAAGCAGTGGGCGGACGCCGCCGCGCGGATAGGGATCAAGCTGGACCCCGAGTACAGCGCCGGCCCGCTCGGCAGGGAGTACGACGGGGTCGCCGTCACCTACGCCGGTGTCGGCGTACGCCCCATGCTGCACCGCAACCGCGTCGAGCAGCGCAAGACCCTCGTCATCCTCGACGAGATCCACCACGCCGGTGACTCCAAGTCCTGGGGCGAGGCGTGCCTGGAGGCCTTCGAGCCCGCCACCCGCCGGCTCGCCCTGACCGGTACGCCGTTCCGCTCCGACACCAACCCCATCCCCTTCGTCGCCTATGAAGAAGGGGACGACGGCATCCGGCGCTCGTCCGCCGACTACACCTACGGCTACGGCTCCGCGCTCGCCGACCACGTCGTGCGGCCCGTCATCTTCCTCTCCTACAGCGGCAACATGCGCTGGCGCACCAAGGCCGGCGACGAGATCGAGGCGCGGCTCGGCGAGCCGATGACGAAGGACGCGGTCAGCCAGGCCTGGCGCACCGCCCTCGACCCGCGCGGCGACTGGATGCCGGCCGTGCTGCGCGCCGCAGACCAGCGGCTCACCGAGGTCAGGAAGGCCGTCCCGGACGCCGGGGCGCTCGTCATCGCCGCGGACCAGGACTCAGCCCGCTCCTACGCCAAGCTCATCCGCGACATCACCGGCCACAAGGCCACCGTCGTCCTGTCCGACGACGCGGGCGCCTCCAGGCGGATCGACGACTTCAGCGGCAGCACCGACCGCTGGATGGTCGCCGTCCGCATGGTGTCCGAGGGCGTCGACGTGCCCCGCCTCGCGGTCGGCGTGTACGCCACGACGATCTCCACGCCGCTGTTCTTCGCGCAGGCCGTCGGCCGTTTCGTACGGTCCCGGCGGCGCGGCGAGACCGCGTCGGTGTTCCTGCCCACCATCCCCGACCTGCTCACCTTCGCCAACGAGATGGAACGCGAGCGCGACCACGTCCTCGACAAGCCGAAGAAGGAGGGCGAGGAGGACCCGTACGCCGAGTCCGAGAAGGAGATGGAGGAGGCGAACCGGGAGCAGGACGAGGACACCGGCGAGCAGGACATGCTGCCCTTCGAGGCGCTGGAGTCCGACGCCGTCTTCGACCGGGTCATGTACAACGGCGCCGAGTTCGGCATGCAGGCCCACCCCGGCAGCGCCGAGGAGCAGGACTACCTCGGCATCCCGGGGCTGCTGGAGCCCGACCAGGTGCAGATGCTGCTGCAGAAGCGGCAGGCCCGGCAGATCGCGCACAGCCGCAAGAAGCCGGACACCGAGGCCGACCTGCTCGAACTGCCCGCCGAGCGGCGGCCGGTGGTCTCCCACAAGGAGATGATGGAGCTGCGCAAGCGGCTCAACACGATGGTCGGCGCGTACGTCCACCAGAGCGGCAAGCCGCACGGTGTCGTCCACACCGAACTGCGCCGCGTGTGCGGCGGCCCGCCCAGCGCCGAGGCCACCGCGGGCCAGCTGCGGCAGCGCATCGCCAAGGTCCAGGAGTGGGCCACCCGCATGAAGTGACGCCGGGGCGTGGACGCCCGCCGGATGTTTCGGGAGGAACGCAGGCAGTCCGCACGGCGGGATGACCGGATTCTGGACGGAGCCTTCCGCTCAGCGAACCGGCTCGCTAATGTCCCGCTACGCACACGCCCCGTGGCAGGACAGCCGCGGAGCGCAGCCGTGAAGCGACTGGGTCCGGGACGCGTCCGGGCCGTCGGCCGATCGGCGGCCCGTGGAGCGCGTCACCCACCGGGGGACCCGGTGACGCCGAGCCGACCGGTTGCCGCCGACCTCACCACCGAAGGAGTGGGCGTCGTGACCGCGGAGACCTCCCAGACGCTCGACAGGGGACTGCGGGTCCTCAAACTGCTGGCCGACACCGACCACGGGCTGACCGTCACCGAGCTTTCCCACAAGCTGGGCGTCAACCGGACCGTGGTGTACCGGCTGCTCGCGACGCTGGAACAGCACGCCCTGGTCCGCCGTGACCTCGGCGGCCGTGCGAGGGTCGGGCTCGGCGTGCTGCGGCTGGGCCGTCAGGTGCACCCGCTGGTGCGGGAGGCGGCGATGCCGGCGCTGCGGGCGCTCGCCGAGGACATCGGGGCGACGGCCCACCTGACGCTCGTGGACGGCGCGGAGGCGCTGGCCGTGGCCGTGGTCGAGCCGACGTGGACGGACTACCACGTGGCCTACCGCGCCGGGTTCCGGCATCCGCTGGAGCGGGGCGCGGCCGGCAAGGCGATACTTCTGGGCCGGCGGCAGCCCGTCCCGGACCCCGCCTACACGCTGACGCACGGTGAGCTGGAGGCCGGTGCGAGCGGGGCCGCGGCACCGCTGCTCGGCGTCACGGGCGTCGAGGGCAGCGTGGGCGTCGTGATGCTGGCGGACGCCGTGCCGGAACGGGTGGGACGGCGGGTCGTGGAGGCGGCGAAGGAAGTCGCGGAGGCGCTGCGCTGACGGCGGGCGCCGGGGCGGGGCGCGCCGGGGCGGCTTCGTCGGGGCGCGTGGGTGCGTCGGCGGTCGTGGTGACCGGGTGTTCCGCCGGTGCGGGGTGCGTCGGCCTGCCGCGGGTGTGACAGCCGGGGCGGCTTCTCCGTTGCGTTGGCCGTCGTGGCCGTCGTGGCCGTCGTGGCCGTCGTGGCCGTCGTGGCCGTCGTGGCTGGTGCGGGTGCGTCGGACCGGGGCGAGCTGGAACGCCCGGGTGGCCTCGCCGGGGCGTGCGGGTCGCGTCGGCCGTCGTGGTGGTCGGGGGTGTTCCGCGGGTGCGGGGTGCGGGGTGCGGGGTGCGTAGGCGCGGGGCGGGTGTGGGACGCCGTCGCCGTGTCCGGCCGACGCGTGATGCGGGCGCGGTGCGTGGCCGCCCGGTGCCGGGGCGGTCGCGCGGCCGTGCCGCGACGGGACGTCTCCCGGGCCGGCGCCGTGCCCGCGGCACCGACGTACGGTCCGGACGCCCGCCGTGCCGTGTCCGCGCGCCGCGTTAGATTGGCCCTGTGTTCTCTCGCCTCACGCGCCCCCGGGCCGTCGCCGTCTGTGCCCTGCCCGTCGTGGCCCTGCTCGCCGCGGCGGCCTTCGCGCCGCTGCCGTTCTCCGTGGCCCAGCCCGGGATGACGGCGGACGTGCTCGGGGAGAACCGGGGCGCCCCCGTGATCACCGTCGCGGGCACGCCGACCCGGGACACCGGCGGCGAGCTGCGGATGACGACGATCGAGGCCACCAGCCCGGACACCCGCGTCTCGCTCGGTGACGTCCTCGACGGCTGGTTCGCGAAGGACAAGGCCGTCATGCCGCGCGACTCGGTCTACCCGACCGGCGGTGACGTACGGGAGATCGAGCGGCACAACGAGCAGCAGATGAGGCAGTCGCAGAACACGGCGACACAGGCGGCGCTGCGCTACCTGAAGCTCGGCGACGACAAGGTGAAGGTGTCCCTGAAGCTCGCCGACGTCGGCGGGCCGAGCGCCGGTCTGCTGTTCTCGCTCGGCATCGTCGACAAGCTGGACGGCGACGGCAGCGGCGGCGACCTCACGGGCGGTCGGGTGATCGCCGGCACGGGCACGATCGGCGCCGACGGCAGGGTCGGCGCGGTGGGCGGCGTCGCGCTGAAGACCCGCGCGGCCCACCGCGACGGGGCCACGGTCTTCCTGGTCCCGAAGGACGAGTGCGCCGACGCGCGGGCGGAACGGCCGAAGGGCCTGCGTCTGATCCCGGTGACCACCCTCCGGGGCGCGGTGGAGTCCCTGGTGGCCCTCGGCTCGGGGAAGGGCGGCGTCCCGCACTGCTGACGCGGGGCGCCCGATCCGCCGGCCTCACCCCTCCTTCACGAACCCCTCCTTCACCATCCAGTCCAGCGCCACCCGGTGCGGGTCCTCGCCGTCGACGTCGACCTTGGCGTTCAGCGTCCGGGCCACCGAGTCGCTGAGCCGCTCGGTGACCGGGGCGAGGATCCCGGCGATCTCCGGGTACTTCTCCAGGGTCTTCGAGTGGATCATGGGGGCCGCGTTGTAGTTCGGGAAGAACTTCCTGTCGTCCTCCATCACCACGAGGTCCATCGACTTGATGCGCCCGTCCGTCGTGAAGACCTCGCCGAAGGTGCAGCTTCCCTTCGCGACCTGCGTGTAGATGATGCCGGTGTCCATCTGCGTGAGGTTCTTCGCCGGGAGCCGCATGCCGTACTTCTCGGCCATGCCGGGGAAGCCGTCCGCGCGGTTGGCGAACTGGCTCTCCACGCACAGCGTCACCGCGCCCGGGTCCTTCTTCGCCAGCCTCGCCACGTCCGACAGGGTCCTCGTGCCGTACTTCTCGAAGTTCGCCCGGTTCATCGCGAGGGCGTACGTGTTGTTCAGGCGGGACGGCTCCAGCCACGTCACGCCGTTCTTGCGGTCGGCGTCGCGCACCGCCTCCCACTGCTCGCGCGGGTCGGGCAGCGGCTGGGTGTTGCCCAGGTAGTTGATCCACCCCGTGCCGGTGTACTCGTACCCGCCGTCCGCCGCGCCCTTGCGCACCGCCTCGCGCGAGCCGATGGAGCCCTGGATGCCGGTGCGGTCCAGGACGTTCGCGCCGGCCGCCTCGAAGGCGATGCCCATGATCGCGCCGAGGATGAGCTGCTCGCTGAACTCCTTCGAGGTGACCGTCAGATCGACGCCCTCAAGGGGCCGGCCGCGTCCGATCGTCCCGGGGGAGACGTCGTCCACCATCGGCGAACCGCTCCGCAGTCCGCAGCCGGACGCCAGCAGCACCAGCCCCGCCAGCAGCAGGCACCGGCGCCTCATGACCCCGCCTCCAGACCCCTGGGCCGCAGCGCCAGCTCGGCCAGCGACGCCAGCCAGTCCACCAGCAGCGCGAGGACCACGGTGAGGATCGAACCGAGCATCAGCACCGGCATCCGCTGGTTGGTGATGCCGGTCGTGATCAGCACGCCGAGCCCGCCGCCCCCGCCGAACGTCGCCAGCGTCGCCGTCCCCACGTTCAGGACCAGCGCCGTACGGACGCCCGCCAGGATCAGCGGCACCGCCAGCGGCAGTTCGACCCGTCTCAGCACCCCCAGCGGGGACATGCCGATGCCGCGCGCGGCCTCCAGCAGCGTCGGGTCGTTCGCCTTCAGACCGGCCATCGTGTTCGACAGCACCGGCAGGACCGCGTACGCGATGATGCCGATCAGGGCCGCCCTCGTGCCGGTGCCGAGCCAGATCACCAGCAGCGCCAGCAGACCGATCGCCGGGGTCGCCTGCCCCATGTTGGCGAAGGCCATCGCCACCGGCGTCGCCCTGCGGAAGGCACGGCGGGTCAGCAGGATGCCCAGCGGGATCGCGATGATCAGCACGAAGAAGGTGGAGACCGCGGTCAGCTCGATGTGCTGCCACAGCGCCTTGGACACCTGCCCGTTCGACAGGGCGTTCTCGGAGATCGAGTCCAGCTCCGCCTGCCGGAACCACAGCCAGGTCACCAGCAGCACCACGACCAGCACCGCGGGCAGGAAGGTCAGCTTCTGCCAGGTGATCCGCCGGGCCGGGCGGCCCGGCCGGCCGCCGCGCGGCTCCCCGCCCGCCTCCCCGGCGGCCCCGTCGTCGTCCGTGAGCGACGCCGGGGAGGAGCCGGGCTCGGGCTCGGGCCGGAACGCCGTGCTCACGCCTTCGCCTCCCCGCCGTCGACGCCCTCCTGCTCGACGTGCGTCTGGCGGGCCCTGACCTCCTGCAGCTCGTGCTGCGCCTCCATGGCCTCCAGCCGGTCGGCCTCCAGCATCTCGTGCACGGAGTTCATCAGCGTCTCCATGTCGACCACGCCCGTGTACTCGCCGCGCCGCCCGGTGACCGCCACCCGGCCCGCGTTGTCGGTGAGGACCGCCTCCAGGGCGTCCCGCAGGGTGGCGTCCCGGGTCACCGTGTCCTGCACGAGCGTCCCGGCCCGCGCCAGCGACCCCTTCGCCCGCATCAGGTCACCGCGCCTGAGCCACTTGTAGGGGCGGCGGCGCCGGTCGAGCAGCAGGATCTCGTTGTTGCCGCCGTCCCGCAGCGCGTTGAAGATCTCCTGCAGCGGGTCCTCGACCGTCACCGTCGGATAGTCCGTGATCTCCACGTCCCGTACGCGCGTCAGGTTCAGCCGCTTCAGGGCCGCCCCGGCGCCCACGAAACCCGAGACGAAGTCGTCCGCCGGGTTGGTGAGGATGGCCTCCGGGGTGTCGAACTGCGCGATGTGCGACCGCTCCCGCAGTACGGCGATCCGGTCGCCGATCTTGATGGCCTCGTCGAAGTCGTGGGTGACGAACACGATCGTCTTGTGCAGCTCGCGCTGGAGCCGGATCAGTTCGTCCTGGAGATGGTCCCGGGTGATCGGGTCGACCGCGCCGAACGGCTCGTCCATCAGCAGCACCGGCGGGTCGGCCGCCAGCGCCCGAGCCACGCCCACCCGCTGCTGCTGCCCGCCGGAGAGCTGACGCGGATAACGGCCGTGGAACTCGGCCGGGTCCAGACCCACCAGGTCCAGCATCTCCTCCACGCGGTCCCGGACGCGGGCCTTGGGCCAGCCCAGCATGCCCGGCACCAGCGCGATGTTCTGGGCGACCGTCATGTGCGGGAAGAGGCCGGACGACTGGATCGCGTAACCGATCTTGCGGCGCAGCTTCACCGGGTCCATGTCGGTGACGTCCTCGCCGCCTATGCGGATCCGGCCGCTCGACGGCTCGATCAGCCGGTTGATCATCTTCAGGGTGGTGGACTTCCCGCAGCCCGACGGACCCACCAGGACGACCGTCTCGCCCGCGCGGATCTCCATGTTCACGCTCTCCACGGCGGGCAGCGCACCGCCCGGGTAGCGCTTGGTGAGATTCTCCAGCTCGATCGTCGCCCCGGTGGCCCCGGTGGCCCCGGTGGCCCCGGTGGCCCCGGTGGTCCCGGTCGCCCCGTCGGCGCCGGTGGCGTCCGGGAGGGTGCCGGACCCGGGGGCCCCGCCGTCGCCGGTCCGCGTGGTCCGGTCGGTCTCGCTGCTCGGGTCAGGCACGGATCCCCCTGGGGATGGTCAGCCGTCCGATGAGGACGTAGGCGGCGTCGAACAACAGGGCCAGCACGATGATCCCGAGGGTCCCCGCGAGCACCTGGTTCAGCGCGTTCTTGCTGCCCAGCGAACCGATGCCGCGGAAGATCTCGTTGCCGAGACCGGGCCCGGAGGCGTACGCCGCGATGGCCGCGATGCCCATCAGCATCTGCGTGGAGACCCGGATACCCGTCAGGATCGGCGGCCATGCGATCGGCAGCTCCACCCGCAGCAGCAGGGCCGCCCGGGACATCCCGATGCCGCGGGCCGCGTCCACCAGCGACGGGTCGACGCCGCGCAGCCCCACGATCGCGTTGCGCACGACGGGGAGCAGGCCGTACAGGGTCAGCGCCACCACCGTCGGCGCCACGCCCAGGCCCACGATCGGGATCAGCAGACCGATCATGGCGAGGGAGGGGACGGTCAGGATCGTCGAGGTGCTGGTCGTGGCGAGACCGCCCGCCCACTCGCTGCGATACGTCAGGACGCCGATCAGGACACCCAGCAGGGTCGCCGCCACCATGCACTGGAAGACGGCGCTCGCGTGCTGGAAGGCGTCGGTGAGCAGTTGCTGGTGCCGTGTGCTCACGTACTCCCAGAAATTCACATCGGCTCACCCCGGGTCCGGACCGCGCCCGGCGGCACGGCCTGCGTCAGGTCCGCCGCCGGTCCTCGGCGGCCTGCTCCACCAGCGGGATGATCCGCAGCGGAACAGGGTTCTCCATGACGATGGTCGTGGAGGCCCGGACAATGCCATCAAAACCGACAACCCTGTCGATCACCCGCTGGAGATCGGCGTTGGAGCGGGCCACCAACCGGCACAGCATGTCGCCGGTACCGGTCGTGGTCAACAGCTCCAGCACCTCCGGCACGGACGCCAAGTGCCCCCGCACGGACGGGCCTTGACCCTGCCTGATCTGGAGTGTGGCGAACGCGGTCACGGGGTAGCCGAGTGCGGCCGGGTCCACCTCCGGGCCGAACCCGCGGATGACTCCGTTCGACTGAAGCCGGTCCAGCCGCGCCTGCACCGTGCCCCGCGCGACCCCCAGCCGCCGGGACATCTCCAGCACGCCCAGCCGCGGCTCCCGCGCCAGCAGCACGATGATGTCCCCGTCCAGACGATCGATCGCCACGCCACCCCTCCAGTGTGGTCAGCCTGTACATAAAGTCCGCCGGTACGGCCATTCGTACGAGCACATTGCCCAGCAGATCTGCAAACTATTGCGCACCTTGCGAGAGCGGGAGAGCCTGCATATATGTCGCAGACCACACACCACACCCCCGGAACGGCCGCCCGGCAGGACGATCCCTTCCCGGTGAAGGGAATGGACGCGGTCGTCTTCGCCGTCGGCAACGCCAAGCAGGCCGCGCACTACTACTCCACCGCCTTCGGCATGAAGCTGGTCGCCTACTCGGGCCCGGAGAACGGCAACCGCGAGACCGCCGCCTACGTGCTGGAGAGCGGCTCCGCCCGCTTCGTCCTCACCTCGGTCGTCAAGCCCGTCACCACGTGGGGCCACTTCCTCGCCGAGCACGTCGCCGAGCACGGCGACGGCGTCGTGGACCTGGCCATCGAGGTGCCCGACGCCCGCGCCGCGTACGCCCACGCCGTCGAGCAGGGCGCCCGCTCGGTGACCGAGCCGTACGAGCTGAAGGACGAGTACGGCACGGTCGTCCTCGCCGCGATCGCCACGTACGGGAAGACCCGCCACACCCTGGTCGAGCGCAGCGGCTACGACGGCCCCTACCTGCCCGGCTACGTCGCCGCCGCCCCCGTCGTGGAGCCGCCGGCCCAGCGCAGCTTCCAGGCGATCGACCACTGCGTCGGCAACGTCGAACTCGGCCGCATGAACGAATGGGTGGAGTTCTACAACAAGGTCATGGGCTTCACGAACATGAAGGAGTTCGTGGGCGACGACATCGCGACCGAGTACAGCGCGCTGATGTCGAAGGTCGTCGCGGACGGCACGCTCAAGGTCAAGTTCCCGATCAACGAGCCCGCCATCGCCAAGAAGAAGTCCCAGATCGACGAGTACCTGGAGTTCTACGGCGGCGCCGGCGTCCAGCACATCGCGCTGAACACCAACGACATCGTGGCCACC
>DASTDN010000129.1:0-2323 GCA_035710365.1 Streptomyces sp.
CGCCCGGCGGCCTCGTCGAGGACCTTGAGGTTCTCGGCGGTGGAGCCGGGTCGTCCGGAGCTCTGGAGCAGGGCGGTGCGCATGAGTGGTCCTCACCGGTGTACGGGGGGTGTTCGGGGGTGGGGCCGGAATCCGTCGGACGGGGGTTCGGGGCCCGTTAGACGGTACGGTCGGCGCCCTCGGGCGGACAAGGCGGAGCCGTTGCGCGCGGGTGCGCCGATCGTTGCGTCGGGACCGGTGCGGGCGGCGATTCGTTGCGCGGCGGCCCCGGCGCCTGCCGGGCCCGCTCACCGGCCCGGGGCGCTCTCCCGGTGGCGGCCAGGACCAGGGCGGTCAGCAGGTAGGGGACCGCGCCCCACACGAAGGCGGTGCCGTGGCCGGCCGCGGCGGCCACGGCGGCGTACGGCACGTACACGGCGACCGTGGCCAGATCGGTGCCCAGCCCGGCGAACGAGGTCAGGGTGGCGCGGCGGGCGTCGCCCACGCGCTCCTGGAGGCGGGCGTCGGCCAGGACGGTCGCCAGTTGGAAGCCGCCGAAGGCGACGGCCACCAGGACCATCGCGGGCGCGGTGCCCGCGGCCGCTCCGGTGGCCAGCGCGAGCGCCGCGCCCGCCAGCAGCGCGGCGAGGCCCCGGTCGCCCAGGCGCCCGGCGGGCCCGGCCAGCAGACCGCCGACCGTGGCGCCCGTCCAGATCACCAGCAGCAGGCGGGGCACGGTGCCGTCGGCGACGCCTGTCTCCCGCACGAGCAGCGGCGTGTACTCGTCGAGCGCGCCCCACACGGCGGCGACGGCCGGGACCAGCAGCAGGGCGCCGCGCACCCGCCGGTCGCGCCGGGCCTCGGCGAGCCCGGCGCGCAGCGTCACCGTCCAGCCCTCACCGCCGTCGTCGTCGGTGTCGTAGGTGTCGTAGGTGTCGCCGGTGTCCGCGGCGGCCGGGCAGCGGTGCTCCGGGAAGCGGGTCGCGGTCGCGGCGGCCGCCAGGCAGACCACCACGCTCGCCGCGCCGACGGCCGGGTAGCCGCCCAGCGCGAGCAGGGGGCCGCCCAGCGCCATCGAGCCGAGCACACCCAGCCGGCCGGCGGCGCGGGCACGGCCCATGACGCGGGCGTACCGGCCGGCGGCGCCGAGGCGGCCGAGTTCCTCGTGGACGAGCGCCTCCAGCGCGCCCGATCCGAGTGCGCCGCCCGCGCCCCACAGCACGAACCCGGCCGCGAACGCCGCGTACGACGGGACGAGCACCCACAGGGCGAAGCCGGCGGCGGTCAGCAGCGGCCCGAGGCACAGCAGCAGCCGGCGGGAGAATGCGTCGGCCCAGGCACCGGAGGGGACCTCCAGCAGCACGCCGGTGACCGACCACAGGGCGAAGAGGGACGAGATCTGCCACAGGGGCAGGCCCGTGTCGCTGAAGAGCAGCGCGTACACCGGGTAGAGCAGGACGAAGTCGTCCAGGAACGAGTAGCCGTACAGCGTGGCCGTGAGCCGTCGGGCTCCGGTGCCGGGCACACGCGCAGGTGGGAGTGTCATGAGGCCTTCCCGCAGGGACCGCAGGGACTGTTCGGACGCCGGTGGTGGGGGCGTCCGGGCGGACCTCGGGAGGCGTGGCCGGTGGATCAATGTCGCCAGGTCATGGCACGAGGCTAGACCGGGGCGCCCGGCTCCGGCCAGTCGTTTGTCCGCGGGCCGCGGCCCGGCCGGGCCGGTGAACCCGTCGAGAAGCGCCGCAGCAGGGGCGACAGCACCAGCACCGACTTGGTGCGTTCCACGAACGGCTCCCCCGCAATGCGCTCCAGCACCCGCTCGAAGTGCCGCATGTCGGAGGCGAAGACCTGGGCGACGGCGTCGGCGTCGCCGGTGACGGTGGAGGCGGCCACGACCTCCTGGTAGCGCTCCAGGCCGCGCTGGATGGTCTCCGGGGAGGTGTTGCTGCGGCAGTGGATCTCGACGAACCCCTCGGTCTCCCAGCCGAGGGCCGCCGGGTCGACCCGGACGGTGAAGCCGGTGATCGCCCCGGTGGCCCGCAGCCGGTCCACGCGCCGTTTCACGGCGGGCGCGGACAGGCCGATCTGCTGCCCGATGTCCGCGTAGGAGCGGCGGGCGTCCTCGGCGAGGGCGTGCACGATGCGTTCGTCGAGATCGTTCAGCACGGTGGGTGGTTCATTTCTCCGATGGTGCGGGCGGTGCCGGTGTCGCGGGCCCGGCCGGTGCGCCGGCCGGGCGCGGGCGGCGGTGGCCGTACAGGAAGTAGACCACGGGCCCGGCGGCCGTCCGGGATCCGGAGCCGCCCGGGACGACGGTGTCCGGCCCGGAGTGGGGGACGGCACC
>DASTDN010000130.1:0-5407 GCA_035710365.1 Streptomyces sp.
AGCAGGGACAGCGGCAGCAGGACGCCCAGTTCGCGGTGGAGGAGGGCCCGCAGTTCCATGGTGCGCAGGGAGTCCATGCCGAGGTACAGCAGGGTCCGGTCGGTGTCCGCGTCGTCCAGGGCGCGGTTCAGGGTGTCGGACAGCAGCAGCACCAGGTGTCCGGCGAGGACGGCGGGGCGGGCGTCGCCGGGCGCCGCCCGCAGGGTGTCGGCGAGCGGCGGGCGGGAGGCGCGGCCGGGCGTGCCGGTCGCGGGGGTGGCGCCGGCGCGGGCGAGGACGGAGAGTTCGCCGCCCAGGTGGGCGGTGCGGCAGGCGGCGCGGCGGACCTTGCCGCTGGCCGTCTTGGGGATGCGGCCGGCGGGCACCAGGACGAGGTCGTGGACCTCCACGTCGTGGGCGGCGGTCACGGCGCGGGCCAGTTCGCAGGCGAGGGCCGCCAGGTCGCCGACCGCCTCGGCGGTGGTGTCGTCGATGCCCTGCACGACCACGAGGCGTTCCTGTTCGTCCTCCTCGACGGAGAAGGCCGCCGCGGGCAGTCCGGCCAGGCGGGGTTCGGCCTGGCGGCAGGACTGCTCGATGTCCTGCGGGTGGAGGTTGCGGCCCCGGACGATGACGAGTTCCTTCAGGCGCCCGCACACCACGAGTTCGCCGTCGTGGAGGAAGGCGAGGTCTCCGGTACGCAGGTAGCGGCGTCCGCCGTCGGTGAGCATGCCGTGGAAGGTGGCGGCGGTCTCCTCGGTGCGGCGCCAGTAGCCGTCCATGACGACCGGACCGGTGATCCACAGCTCGCCGACCGTGGCGTCCGGGCTGGGGCGGCGGGTCTCGGGGTCCACGATGAGGAGTTCGGCGCCGGGGCCGGGGGAACCGCAGCCGACGAGGGTGTGGGTGCGGGCGGTGTCCTCGCGGGCCGGTTCGACGCTGCCGCGTTCCAGGGCGGCGGCGTCGACGTCGACGGTCACCGGGGGCCGGCTGCTGCTGTGGCCGGCGACGATCAGCATCGTCTCGGTGAGTCCGTAGGCCGGGAACCATGCCTCGGGGCGGAAGCCGTACGGCGCGAAGGTGTCCGCGAAGTCGGTGAGGGTGCGCGGCCGGATGCGTTCGGCGCCGACCAGCGCGGTCTGCCAGCGCGACAGGTCGAGGCCCGCGCAGGCGTCCTCGCCGGCGGCGGCGACGCAGCGTTCGTAGCCGAAGGGGGCGCCGCCGCTGAAGACGGGCGCGTCGGCGGCGGAGATCGCGCGCAGCCAGCGCATCGGGTCGTCGACGAAGTCGCCGGGCTGGATCAGGGTGGCGCAGCCGCCGGTGTAGGCGGCGAGGAGGGCGCTGCCGAAGCCGAGGGCGTGGTGGGCGGGCAGCCAGTTCACGACGTGCCCGCCGTCGGGCAGTGCGGTGCGCTCCCGCTGGAGCTCCAGGGTGGCGCGCAGCCGTTCGTGGGGGACGACGACGCCCTTGGGGGCCGAGGTGGAGCCGGAGGTGTACAGCAGCAGGGCCGGCTCGGAGGGGCGCAGGACGGCCGGGGGCGGCGGGGTGAGGGTGTCCGGGAGGTCGTCGACGCACCGCCACGCCAGGGGCGCCGCGGCGCGGCGCTGCCACAGGGTCCGGCACCGGTCCATCACCTGCCGGGTGGTGACGACCGCGCAGACCTCCGCGTCGAGGGCGATCTCCGCGACGCGCAGCGCCCGCTCGGGGTCGGTGCCGGCGGGCGGCGGGACGGGGACGGCGGCGGCACCGAGGTGCCAGGAGGCCAGGCACGCGGCGAACAGGTGCGGGCCGCCGTCGAGGAGCACGAGCACCCGGTCGCCGGGTTCGACGCGGTCGGCGAGGGCGGCGGCCACGGCGTGGGACAGGGCCATGAGTTCGCCGCGGGTCACGCCGTGGGTCACGTCGGCCGCGCCGGGTTCGTGGCCCGGCCGCACCATGCGCAGCACTTCCCGGTCGGCGCCCTGCTCGCACAGGGAGCGCAGGACGTCGGCCGGCAGCGGCGCGTTCCTGGCCGACCGGCCTCGCACGGTCTGGGTCATGGCAGCTCCCCTCACAGCGGTGCGCGCCGGGTCGCCGTGGGCGCCCCGTACCGGTGGTTCACCGTTGCACCCGGGGGCACGCCCGCCACAGGCTCGTCCGATCCGCCCGACCGGGGCGGTAGGGGCCCTGCCCGACGGGGGTCCCGGACGAGGGGCCCGATCGGGCGGGGCGGCCGGCCCGGGTGGCGCGCCCGTCCCAGCCGTGCTGTCGGGAGGGCCGGTTGCCGCCTCCTGGGGGTGCGGTGAGTGGGGTACGGTCGGCTCCGTGAGGGTGTGACCGGGGTGCACGCTGGGCACCAGGGGGTGCGTACGCGGCTGCGGGGCGGCATGAGCGGCTTCAGCCGCTGCGAGCGGCGGATCGCGCGGCTGCTGCTGGACGACCCGGCGAGCGCCACGGACACGGTGTCGGTGCTGGCGCGGCGGGCCGGTGTGAGCGCTCCCACCGTGGTCCGGTTCGCCCGGCGGTGCGGTTTCGCCGGGTACGGCGCGCTGCGCGACGCGCTGCGGGCCGAGGTGGCGGCGGGCGCCGAAGCGCGTCCGGGGGGCGCGGCGGCGCGGGTTCCCCCGGGGTCGCGTGCCGGGCCGGCGCAGGCGGCGACGCTGCTGGCGGAGGGCACCCGGGAGACGCTGGCGGCGCTGGCGGAGGCGGATCTGGCGGAGGCGGTGCGGCTGCTGGGCCTGCCGCGCAACCGGGTCTTCCTCGACGGGGGGCGGTTCACGGGGATCGCCGCGCGCTGTCTGGCGTTGCGGCTGATGCGACTGCGCGAGGACGTGTTCATGATGCCCGACCACCCGGTGTCCCGGACGTCGTTCGCCCGTGACCTGCGGCGCACGGACGTCATGGTGCTGTTCGACCACCGGCCCTACGAGGAGCGCACCGCGCGCATCGCCGGGCAGGCGAAGGCGTCCGGCGCCCGCGTCGTGCTGTTCACCGATCCGTGGTTCTCCCCGGTGACGGAGGTCGCCGACGTGGTGCTGACGGCGGCCGTGCGCTCCCCCGTGCCGCACACGGGTCTGGTGCCGACACTGGCACTCGTCGAGACGCTTGTGGCAGTTCTGGCCGATTCCGGCGACATCCACCCGTCGGGCTGAAATCCACCAACTAGTACAAGCCACTCCCTCCCCGCGCCACTTGTAACGCGTCCGCGTTTGGATGTTTACCCGCTTCCGTGGTCTTTCCTGGGGCGGAGCGACAGGTTCGACGTTTCATCTTCCCGAAGTTACTGCCGGGTTGTAACGTCCGATTCGTGGTTGCGCGGTACGCCTGCGCCCTCCGCGGTGACGATCACCTCCGGTCACTCGTGCCGACGGGTGCGGGCACGGTCCCCCCGTGCGCCGCCTCCCCATCGATCACACAACCACGAGGAGGATGGTCGGTGAGCGAACAGGCAACCCACCATCGCAACGTCGTCAGCCTGAGGGACCATCAGAACACCGCTCCCCGCACGCTGGACGTGGCCGTGTTCCACGAGGACGCGATCATCCGTTGTGGCCTGCAGACCTTGCTCGGCTCCCTGCCCCCCGTCGGCTCGGTGCAGGTGCTCGACGACCCCCGTACCGTCCGTGAGCTGCTGACGCGATGTCGGCCCGACATCGTCGTCCTGCCGGCCACGTTCGAGGCCGGCCCCCTCCAGGAGGTCCTGGACACCGTCCGTCTCGTCGGCGCCAAGGTGCTGCTGATGCTGCCGAACGCGGTGCGCGAGATCGTGCAGCGCGCGAGCCGCCTGAACGTGGACGGTTTCCTGCTGGAGAGCGGGCTGACCAAGGAGTCGCTCACCCACGCCGTGCAGGCCGTGGCGTGCGGCGAGATGCCCATTCCGCCGAGCCTCGTGCGGGAGCTGATGTCCGAGGTGAAGTCGGGCGGGCGCCGCGACCGCGGGCCGCAGCTCACCCCCCGCGAGGAGGCGGTCCTGACGCTGCTGGTGCACGGCATGAGCAACAAGCAGATAGCGCACCGGCTGGGCATCTCGGAGAACGGCACCAAGCGGCACGTGTCCAATGTGCTGGCGAAGCTGAACTGCCCGAACCGGACCGTGGCCGCGGTGATCGCCGTCAAGGAGGGACTGATACCCGCCCCCGCGCCCTCGGCCGCCCTGTGAGGCGCGCGGTGTCCCCGCACGGGTCCGTTCGGGCCCCCCGGACGGGCACCCCGGACGCACGCCCGGCCGGGGATAGTGCCCCCGTTCCCTCTCTCCCTAGCGTGAGCGACGGCCACCGGCCTCCCCCGTCGCCGAGAGAAGGATGGGCCGTCTGATGTCGTGGAGCACCCGACCGGGAGCCGCCGAGCGGGCGGGTTCCGGCTCACGCCCGCCGGAGGTCGACGCCACCGCCTTCCGGGACCTGATGAGCGGTTTCCCCAGCGGTGTCGCCGTGGTCACCACGCTCGACGACGACGGCACGCCACGCGGCATGACGTGCACCTCGCTGTGCAGTGTGGGCCTGCAGCCTCCGAGCCTGCTGGTCTGCCTGGACAACCGCAGCGGCACGCTGCGGGCGGCCGTGTCGCGGGGCGTCTTCGCGGTGAACCTGCTGCACACGCGGGGCCGTCGCGCGGCGGCCTCGTTCAGCAAGCCCGGGGCGGGGCGTTTCGGGGACTTCGACTGGGAGCCCGTCGAGCCGCACGGGCTGCCCAGGCTGGTGTCCGACGCCCACTCCACGGCCGTGTGCCGGGTCCTGCGCACGGTGCCGGGCGGCGACCACACCGTCGTCATGGGCGCCGTCGAGCACGTCGTCACCGCGGACGCCCCACGTCCGCTGCTGTACGGGCGACGGCGGTACGCGGCCTTCCCCCCGGCGTAGGAGGGCCGTCGGCGCCCCGCGCACGACCGCAGGGGCCGGACCTCATGGGTCCGGCCCCTGCGGCGTGGCGGGCGGGCGGCGTCAGCGGTGCAGGTGCGCCAGGTAGTCGTACTGGCTGGGCAGTTCGGACACGAGGTACTCGGCCTGCCGGCGGATGTCGGCGAACCGCTCGTGCGCCGCCGACGGGTCCAGCAGGTCCAGCGCCGGGTGGGAGCGCCGCGGCCCGCTGCCCAGACCGGTCAGCATCACGTTGTACGAGTACGGCTCGAAGCCGTGGTAGTAGGGGTACACGCTGCTCTCGGCGGGCAGCCGGCCCTTCCACAGCTCCAGCCGCTCGGCGAGGCCCTCGGGCAGCTCCCGCTCGTCGGTGGCCTTCCAGTAGGGCGTGTCGTTGCGCGTGGACGCCTTGTAGTGCAGCACGAGGAATTCCCGTACGCCGTCCAGGCAGCGGGCGACGGACTCGTTGTAGCCGCGCGCGAGTGCCGGGTCGTGGCCCCGGTCGGGCCAGTGCCGCACCAGTTGCTCGATGCCGTGCTGGATGAAGAAGATGCCGGTGGACTCCAGGGGCTCGACGAAGCCGCTGGACAGGC
>DASTDN010000131.1:0-5041 GCA_035710365.1 Streptomyces sp.
GATGTGCTCGGTGCCGACGTAGTTGTGGCCGAGGCGCAGGGCCTCGCGGAACGTCAGCTCCAGGACCTTCTTGGCCGCGGAGCCGTACGGCACCAGCTCCGGAGCCTCCGCGACCGCGGGCGGCAGCGCGGCGGTCGCGGCCTCGCGCACCGACTCCAGGCTCACGCCCAGCGCGACGAACGTCTTCGCGGCGAGCCCGTCGGGGTCGGCGAGCAGGCCGAGGACGAGGTGCTCGGGCAGGCCCTCGGCGTTGCCCGCCGTCTTGGAGGCGTTGTGGGCGGCCATGACCACCTCGCGCGCGCGGGGCGTGTAGCGGTTGAAGCCCTGGCTCGGGTCGAGGTCGGTGGACTCCCTCGGCACGAACCGCTTCTGCGCGGCCTGCCGGGTGACGCCCATGCTCCTGCCGATGTCCGTCCAGGAGGCGCCCGAACGGCGGGCCTGGTCGACGAAGTGCCCGATCAGGTGATCGGCGACCTCGCCGAGGTGGTCGGCGGCGATGACCGCGTCCTGGAGCTGTTCGAGGGGCTCGGTGTGGACCGTCTTGATGGCCGCGATGAGGTCGTCCAGCCGTACGGAGGACGCGATGGATGAGTTCGTCGTCATGTGTCAACCTTAAGTTGACAGTCCTTGGACTGTCAACCGCGAGTTGACATGTCGGTCTCCGGGGACGGAGAGGCCGCCCCTCCGCGTCCGTACCGGTCGCGTGGCACCATCGGCCGGGTGAGTACCACCAGTCCCGCCGGCACCGTCGACCGCGCCCTGCGGGCCGCCCTCTACGACACCGCCGACGCGTCCCTCGACTCGGCCGCCTCGCTGCTCGCCGCCGCCCCGGACACCGACGCCGAACTCGCCCGGCGCGGCGAGGAGTTCGTCGCGGCGGCCTGGCGGCGCGGCTGGCAGCCCGCCGACGTCGTACGGACCGTGCGCCGCGACCTGGACGAGGTGCACGCGCGCGTGGTGGCCGGTCTGATCCGGGAGCAGGCGCCGCACGACCGGCCGCGCGGGCACCGCTGGGCCGCCCAGCTCGCCGGATTGCAGACCGTGGCACCGCCACCGCGCACCGACCGCTTCACGCACGCCACCGCGGTGCTGGAGCTGTACCGGCTGCTGCTGCGGCTGCCGGGCCTGGAACCCCTGGACGAGCCGGCCGCCGCGCCGAAGGGGGCGCCGGGAGAGCCCCGGACCCTCACCCGCGTCCGCGCCCTGCTCGCCAAGGCGGAGGCCACCACCTACCCGGAGGAGGCGGAGGCGCTCAGCGCGAAGGCGCAGGAACTGATGGCCCGGTACAGCATCGACGCGGCGCTGCTGTCCGCCGCGGCGCCCTCACCCGACGCGCCCGGCGCCTGCCGGATCGGTGTGGAGCCGCCGTACGAGCAGTCCAAGGCCGTACTGCTGGACGCGGTGGCCGACGCGAACCACTGCCGTGCCGTGTGGAACGAGACCTTCGGCTTCTCGACGGTCGTCGGCTTCGAGGCCGACCTGGACGTGGTCGAGCTGCTCTACACCTCGCTGCTGGTGCAGGCCCGGACCGCGATGACCGGGGCGGAGGCCGCCCAGCGGGCCGGCGGGCGCAAACGCACCAAGACCTTCAGACAGGCGTTCCTCGCCTCCTACGCCCATCGCGTGGGCACCCGGCTGCGGGCCGTGGCCGAGACGCAGGTGAGCGACGACCTGCTGCCCGTCCTCGCCTCCCGCGAGGTCGCGGTCACCGGCCGGCTGGACCGCATGTTCCCGGAGACGACCACGACACGGCTGCGCGGTGTGCGCGACGAGGCGGGCTGGACGGAGGGCGCCCGGGCGGCCGACCGGGCCGAGGTCGGCCCCCGCCCGCGCCTGCCCTGACGCCCCCCGTGCGTCCGTTCAGTCCCCGGACTGCTGGAAGGCCCCGACGGAGATGTCGTCGGCGCCCGTCCCGGCGAGCGGGCCGTACGTCCACGGGAACCGCCGGGCACCGGACTCGCCGGAGTCCCCGGGCAGCGTGACGTTCAGCGTGTCGGCCGCGAAGCCGCCCGCCGCGCCCTTCTCGCCGCGTACGTACGTGAGGGTGAAGGAGGCGGAACCTCCCTCGGCGAGTTCCAGCGGCTGAGCCGTGGCGCCCTTCTGCGCCGCCACCTCGACGGACTTGCCGCCGGCCGAGATGCGGACGCCCGGCATGCCGTCCAGGGTGCAGGGGCGGCCCTGGTTGGTGACGGCGACGGGGACGTTCCCGGTGTCACCGGCGGCGGGCGCGGCGTTCGCGGCACCGACCTCGACACCGACGTCGCCGGCCCGGCAGGCCGCCGCGCCCCCCGCCGTGGCGGACGCCCCGCCGTCCGCCTCCTCGCCCCCACCGCCGCACGAGGCCAGGAGGAGGGCCGCGGCGACGGAGACGAGTCCGGTGCGGGTGGTGCGGGCGGTGCGGGTGGTGGTGGCGGTCGGCGTGGCGCGCAGGCGCATGAAGGGTCCCCGGTGTGCTGGTCGTTGAGCGGTCGGTCGTGGGTGATGCCCGTGGATCATCACGCACGCGACGACGGGCCGTTCACCCGCCCCACCCGGTCCGGGCTCCCGCGCTACGACCCCAGGCCCGCCGTGGGCAGCCCGGCCGGCATCTTCCCGCCCTCGGAGCGCGTGTACGTCTCCTCGCCGACGGCACCCTCCCAGGTCACCGTCAGCGTCGACCGGTTGACGCTGACGGCCGTGCCACGGATCCGCTCCCTGTCGCCGTCGGCGCACGTGAGCCGGATCGACCGGTCCCGGGCGGTGCCGCTGCACACACTGCCGCCGGTGGTGAACAGCCCGGCCTCACCGCCGTTGACGACCAGCGCCACGGCCTTCCCGTCGGCGGTGGCGAGCCAACTGCCCTCCAGGCCGCGGCCGTCGCCGCCCCCGGAGGGAGCCGAGGCGGAGGGCGCGTCGGAGGCCCCGCCCGCGGAGCCACCGCCCGCGCCGCCCGCCCCGCCCTCGCCGCCGTCGCCGCACGCGGTCAGCGCCAGCGCACCGGCCAGCCCCGCAGCGGCGGCCGCCACCCGCAGCGGCAGCCGGGAGGCGGAGCACGAGCGGTGTACGGGACGGGGGAGGCGGGAGAAGGTCGGCGAAGTCACGGGGAACCCCCAAGCGGTAGCCGGTGTCCCGGCCGGGCCCGTGGACCCGCCCCGGATCGAGCCCGTCGGCCCGGTGGCCGAAGCTACCAGCCCCCGCGCCACCCTCCCGGAGCCCGGAGACGTCACCCCCGCCACCCCTGTCACTCCCGCCCCACTCACCGCACCGCACCGAGGTCTTCCCGCGAACGCGGCGCACGGCGGATCTCCCGGACAGCGGTGCAGACGGGACACGGTGCCGCCCGCGCGCCGGGCCGCCGCCGCGCTGGACCGGCACCCCGTACACGGCGACCGCTGCCAGCGCCTCGCCTTCACGTCCCCCGGCCTCGACCGCGACGGTCTGGAACGGCTGCTGGAGTCCTGCCCGCTGACCGACGCCGAGTACGCCGCCGGGCGCGACGCCTGGATGCGGCTGCCGCCCGCCTTCGACACCCTCCTGGAGGTCTGACGTTCCCCCCGGCACCGGCCCGCGGGGACGCACCGGTGCCGGCCGGTGGCCGGCGGCGGGGAACAGGAACGCGGCGTCGTGCGTCTTTACTTCAGCGCAGGGGATTCGAACCATGCGGCACGGGCAGACGAAGCAACACAAGGCGAGTCGCGGCGTCCGCAGGTGTAATCGCAGGATGACCCCGCGTGCACGTGCATATGCTCATGCAACTGCACGTGAATCGCAGCTATGATCCGGGACAGTTGACCACTGCATTCTTGGCCTCACCAGCCAGTGCATCTCCGGGGAGCGACCTGTGGACCACGACGTGCACGACGCCCACGAGGCGTCCGGCGTGTACAACGGCATCGCCGCCACGCGGCTGCACGGCGTGGCCTGGCGGAAGAGCCGGTACAGCAATTCGCAGGGCTCGTGCGTGGAGTTCGCGCGGCTGCCCGGGGGAGAGGTGGCGGTACGCAACTCGCGCTTCCCGGACGGACCGGCCCTCGTCTACTCGCCCGCGGAGATAGAGGCGATGCTGATCGGCGTGAAGAACGGCGAGTTCGACGACCTGGCCGACGGCTGACCGGCACCCGTCGCGGCTGACGTTTCCGCAGGTGGCGGTGCGTGTATTCAGGTGGGCGCGCCCGCGCGGGCGCAGGTGACGCGCAGGTCCGTCCCTACGCGGCGCGCTCGGTCAGCCCCGGCCCCGCGGCAGGCGGAACAGCGCCCAGACGACCTTCCCGTCGAAGGGGCCGGCCATCGGGTGCCAGCCCCAGCCGTCGCTGATGGAGTCGACGAGGAACAGTCCGCGGCCGGACTCCGAGGAGTCGCCCGTGGCGCGTGCCACGGGGCTGTCGGTGCTGGGGTCGCGCACCGCGCACACCAGCCGCTCCGTCCAGTGCAGCAGGTGCAGCCGCACGGCCGGGTGCTCCTCCGGCGCTCGCGCGGTGTGGTGCGGCAGCGCGTGCCGCAGCGCGTTGGTCACCAGCTCGGAGACCACCAGGCACACGTCGTCGAACCGCGCGTCGGCGTCCCACTGCCCGAGGGTCGTGCGGGTGAAGTTCCGGGCCTCGCGGACCGCTTCGTAGTGGGAGGGCAGGGCGCAGGAGGCGGCATTGGACACGGCCAGGGGGTCCAGCGGCGGAAGGCCCTGCCGTAACGGCTCGAGCATGGTCGATCCATTCGTCCCCATGCGAGGCACTCCCCCGGGATTTCGCGGTCGTGGCGATGCGGCGCGGTGGTGCGAGCAACCATGGTTTCGGATGGACACATCAGATGCAAGGGCAGATGCACGTGCACGTGACCGAAATGAGCCTGCACGTACCGCTTCTTGGTCAATTTTTCCGTCAATTTCGCTGCACCTTCGAGCGGGACACTGTCCGACTTCCCTCCCCTGTGTGCCCCGTCCTGTTGCTTCTTGTGCTAATTCTTTGGCGCGATTCCGTTTACGTAACCGGGTGAGTACTGCTCGGAGTGTTTTGGTGGCACACTTCGGCACCTGAAGACGGTTGGGGAGGCTGGCGAGGGTGAGCGC
>DASTDN010000132.1:0-15450 GCA_035710365.1 Streptomyces sp.
GGGGGGGGGGGGGGGGGGGGGGGGGGGGGGGGGCTCGTGCGGGGCGGGTGGTTCGGTGTGTGGGCGGCCGGTTCTGGGCGTGTCCGGTTCGGCTCCCGTCGGTGTCGGTCCGGCACGCGTCGGACTGGGGCCGTCGGCTTCCGGACTTCGTGGTGTCGGACTGACGGGGGCCGGAGCCATTGGCCCCGCCCGCGTCACCTCCGTACGCCCCGGGCGTCCCGGATCCCTCCCCGACATTCCGCGGGGTCGGCACCGGGAACACTCCGGCCGCGGCTCCGGACCCGTCCCTGTCCCCTGGTACCCCGGGGCCGGACCGGGACTCCCGGCGCCCCGGGCGCGTACGAGGTCCCGGCGAGGTCCGTACGAGGATCCGGCGAGGCCGGGCGCGTCAGGTCCGGATGATCGCCAGCACCTCGTCCCGCACCTCCGTCATCAGCGCCTCGTCCCTCGCCTCCGCGTTGAGGCGGAGGAGCGGTTCGGTGTTGGAGGGGCGGACGTTGAACCACCAGTCGGCGGCGGTGACGGTGAGGCCGTCGAGTTCGTCCAGGGTGACGCCGTCCCGGTCCTCGTACGCGGCTCTGATCGCGGCGAGGCGGGCCCGCTGGTCGTCCACCGTGGAGTTGATCTCGCCGGATCCGGCATAACGGTCGTACTGGGCGACGAGGCGGGAGAGCGGGCCGTCCTGTCCGCCGAGCGCGGCGAGGACGTGGAGAGCCGCCAGCATGCCCGTGTCGGCGTTCCAGAAGTCGCGGAAGTAGTAGTGCGCGGAGTGCTCGCCGCCGAAGATCGCGCCCGTGCGGGCCATCTCCGTCTTGATGAAGGAGTGGCCCACGCGCGTGCGCACCGGTGTGCCGCCGTGCTCCTCGACGACCTCCGGGACCGACCACGAGGTGATCAGGTTGTGGATGACCGTGCCGCTGCCGCCGTTCCTGGTGAGCTCCCGGGCGGCCACCAGCGCCGTGACCGCGGAGGGCGTGACGGGCTCGCCGCGCTCGTCGACGACGAAGCAACGGTCGGCGTCGCCGTCGAAGGCGATGCCGAGGTCGGCGTCCTCCTTGCGGACACGCTGCTGGAGGTCGACCAGATTGGCCGGGTCGAGCGGGTTGGCCTCGTGGTTGGGGAAGGTGCCGTCCAGCTCGAAGTACATCGGGACGAGGTCCAGGGGCAGGCCGTCGAAGACCGTCGGGACGGTGTGCCCGCCCATGCCGTTGCCCGCGTCGACCACGACCTTCAGGGGGCGCAGGGCACCGAGGTCGACCAGGGAGCGCAGGTGCGACGCGTAGTCCTCCAGCGTGTCGCGCCGGGTGATCGCGCCCGGCTCGGCGGCCGGCCCGGGAGCGCCCGAGGCGCTCCAGCCCTCGACGAGCGCGCGGATCTCGGCGAGGCCGGTGTCCTGGCCGACGGGGGCGGCGCCCGCGCGGCACATCTTGATGCCGTTGTACTGCGCCGGGTTGTGCGAGGCGGTGAACATCGCGCCCGGCAGGTCCAGCACGCCCGAGGCGTAGTAGAGCTGGTCGGTCGAGCACAGGCCGATCTCGGTGACGTCGGTGCCCCGTGCCGCCGCGCCGCGCGCGAAGGCCCGCGCGAGGCCCGGGGACGAGGGGCGCATGTCGTGCCCGGTGACGATCGCGGCGGCGCCGGTGACCTGGGCGAACGCCGCGCCGAAGAGCTCGGCGAGGGGTTCGTCCCACTGGTCGGGGACGACACCGCGCACGTCGTACGCCTTTACGATCTGCGACAGATCAGCAGCCACGCTCAACCCTTCTGGACATCTTGTCGGTCGTCCCAAAGTACCCGGAGGCACCGACAACCGGGCGGGCACCCGGTGCGGACGCGCGCAGTCGTCGCCCCCGGGCCGCGCGGGACACGGGAGGGCCGTCGTCCCCGGGCCGTGCGGAACACGGAAGGCGGGGAGAACACGGGAGGCAGGGAGAGGTGCCGAGGCGGCTTTCGGGCGGCCCGGTCAGTTGTCGGGGGACCGCAGGACCCGCAGGTGGCCCCGGCGGGCGACCTCCATCGGGTCGGCCGACCGTGCGCCGCCGGCCTCGGCGGCGCGCTCCTGGGGGCGCGCGGCCTCGCGTACGGCGTTGGCGAGGGCTTCGAGGTCGTCGCCGCTGGGCCGGGCCGGGGCCGAACCGTCGAGGAGCCGGACGACTTCCCAGCCGCGCGGGGCGGTGAGCCGCTCGGAGTGCTCGGCGCACAGGTCGTAGCAGTGGGGTTCGGCGTAGGTGGCGAGCGGGCCGAGGACGGCGGTCGAGTCGGCGTAGACGTACGTCAGCGTCGCAACGGCGGGTCGGCCGCAGGCGGTGCGCGAACAGCGACGTACAGGGCTCACGACGTTGGACGGTACCGCACTCTTGAGCGGGCCGCGACGACTCTCTCTCACCTCACTCCCCCGTGTCGTGGCACGAAACGCCCCACACATCCCTTCTGCCCAACCCTCTTGACCTGCACGGACGTCGGAGCCCTGGTTCGCGCGCCGCCGGGGCACCGCACACGGGTCGGCACAAACCCTGCTATTCGCCATGGGCCGCGCGAGTCCGGGGGCGCATGAATTCGAGCCAACCTTGGCCGGATCAGTCGCCCGCTGTCGCACGGGCCTCCTCTTGCTCTTCCGGGGGCGGGCCCGTCCGTCCTCCGAGGGTTGAACCAGTCCGTCCTCCGGGGGTTGGACCTGTCCGTCCTCCCGGGGGCCCGGCCGACTGATGTGACCGCCGCTGTGCCGCCGCGCCGGGAACCGGCCCGGCCCTGCGCCCCGTACCGGTCCGGCACGCGGGTCGGCCCGTCGCCCGGCCGGGCGTGTCACCGGGCCGGACGCCGGGACCCGGCGGGGACTACCCTTCACCAGTGATGGACGACCCCATGACTCCCCGTGCCGACGGCCGTGGGCCCCGCCGCCGTGACCGGCACGGCAGGGGCATGCGCGGCCCGATCGCACCTCCGCAGGTTCCCCTCGCCGCCAGCCGCGCCGAGGCGTTCGCCGATCTCGTGCAGGACTCCGTGGAGCGGCTGGAGCGGCGGTGGCCCCAGCTCTCCGACATCGATTTCCTCGTCCTGGAGGTGCCGCATCTCGACGGCCCCGGCCGGGCCTGGGACGACGAGGTGGTGCCGCTCGGCGGCACCGTCCCCGCGCGGGACGGGCGTCCCGCGCGGGTGGTGGTCTACCGGCGGCCCGTCGAGATCCGCACCAAGGGGCGGGACGAGCGGGCCGCCCTCGTGCACGAGGTGGTCGTCGAGCAGGTCGCGGACCTGCTCGGACTGACACCGGAGACGGTCGACCCGCGGTACGGCGAGGACTGAGCGGGGCGCCGGACGGCAGGGGGCGAGGCGGGCCCTCGCCCGCGCCGGACCGGAAGGGGCGAGGCAAGCCCTCGCCGCCCTCTAGCGCTGGAGTACCGCCAGGTCCTCGTCCGCTTCCGGTACCGCCACCATGCCGCGGTCGTCCGGGAGGGTCTGCACGGTGAAGCCCTCCACGTCACCGGTGGACCGGAGCGTGCGGGCCGCGTACACCGGGCCGCCCTCGGGCTCCACCGTCAGGGCGTACGTGCCCTTGACGCCGCTCGGCACCGGGGCCTCGACGTCCTGGGTGGTGCCTGCCTTGATCGTGAACGTCTTCGTCACCGTCGCGCCGCCCTCGCTGCCCGCGGACGCCGTGACCTTGACCCTGGCCGTTCCTCGCGGGGCGGTCAGGGACAGGGTGGTGCCCTTGGCCCCGTTGGCCACGCAGGTCGCGCGCGTGGTCACCGCGCCGGTCGCCGGGACGAACGCCGTCTCCTCCTCGCCGCTCCCGCCGCGCACCACCCGCGCCGCGGCCACGACCGGAACCGAGCGGTCCGTCGGCGTCAGCACCAGGGAGCCCGCCTCGCCGCGCGTGATGTCCCGCAGGTCGACTGCGGTCGTCATGCCGGCCTTCACCCGCACCGTCTCGTGTCCGGCCGGCGTGATCAGGCCGGTCGGTGAGGCCAGCCGCACCTTCAGGTCGGCGTCGGTATCACCGGGAGTGAACAGCACGAGCCGCACCTGCTTCGCGTCCGCGGGGAGGCCCGGCAGGACGAGACTGCCCGCCGGGTCCGTGGCCGCGGCGAGCCAGTCGCCGCCCAGCCTGTCGTCGAGGGCCTGCACGGCGGCGCCGACCCGGCCGCTGCGCACACTCACGTGCACGGTCAGATTGGTCTGCTCGGCCTCGGCCAGCGTGGACAGCAGGACCGGCTCGCTCGTGTGCGGCTCGACCGTGATGCCCTCGCCCACCTCGGACTCGACCGGCCCGTCCTTCCCGTACAGCTCGATGTCCACCACCGCCGCGGAGTCGTCCGGGTTGGTCAGGTGCACGTAGTCGGTGCGCTCGGGGGCGGTGCTGGCGCCCGGGAACCAGAACTCGGTGTCCGGGGCGGTGCAGGTGACGCCCTGCAGGCCGCGCCCCGAACCGGCGGCGACCTCCGTCGTCTCCTGCATCGTCCAGCCCGGGGCGTACCGGCCCTCGGCCGTGCCCACCAGCGCGGGCGCCTCGCCGCCGGACGTCTCCCCGGTCACCGGCCTGCCGGGCGCGGCGGGCTTCAGTACGGCCTCACCGGACTCCTTGCCGCCCTTGCCCTTGCCGCTGTCCGGGTCCGGGGCCGCCGGAAGCAGTTCGGCCGTGCCCCCGCTGCCGGCGCCCTTGGTGACGGGCGTGAAGGACGTGTACGTCGTCTCCGCCAGGTCGGAGCTGCTGGGCGCCGGGCACAGCAGGCTCGTGCGCTCCACGGGCAGGTGGGCGGCCGAGGCCGTGGCGGTGTCCGTACCTGACGCGTCGGGGGCCATCAGCGCGGCGACCCCGGTGACGGCGGCGAGCGCGGTCACACCGGCGATCAGGGACTGGGTCGTGCGGTTCACTGCTGGCTCCCGTCGGGACGCTCACTGCCGGGGTCGTGCGTCGGCGTCTGCCCGCCGGGGCCGTACGCCGCCGGGTCGTAGCCCTGCTGCTGGTACGGCTGCTGGTCGTACGTGCCGTGCTGGTCGTACGAACCCTGCTGGGGCTGGTCGCCGTATCCGTACGGGTCGTACTGGCCGGCCTGGTAGGGGTCCTGGTAGCCCTGGCCGTACCCGGCGTACTGCTGCTGGTCGCCCTGGTACTGCTGTTCCTGCTGGTACGGCTCGCCCTGATGGCCGTCCTGGTAGCCGCCATAGCCGTCGTAGCCGGGGGTCTGGTACGTCGTGGCGTCCCACTCGCCGTAGGGCTGCTGCTGCGGTACGGCTGCCGGCGCCTCCTGCGGCACGGGCGGCAGCTCGCTCTCCCGGGGCGCCGGGCCGGGCGTCTCCCCGGCGTCGCGTGCGGCCTCCTCGGCCTCGGCCTGGGCGCGCAGCCTGCGGGCGCGGCGGCCCTCGCCCTCGACGGCCTGCGCGGGGACCGCCGGCTCCTCGTCGGGCAGGTCGTCGTCGATGTCGCGGCGCCGGCCCGGCAGGGCGAGCACGACGAGGACGAGGGCGAGCAGGCCCTGCGTCCACAGCCACACGGTGTGCCCGAACGGGTCGTCGTAGGTGACGTCCAGCCTGCCGCCCGCGGCGGGGAGTTCGAAGCCCTGGGCCCAGCCGTCGACGGTGGTGGGGGTGAGCGGGGTGCCGTCCAGCGTGGCCGTCCAGCCCTCGGCCGCGGTGTCCGCGAGGCGCAGGACGCGGCGTCCGGTGCCGGCCGGGATCGTGGTGTGGATCTCGACGGGGCCCGCGGCCACCGGCTGCGGTTCGGCCGGGCGGGGGCCGGACCCCGCGCCGGGGCCGGGGACGATCGCCGCGCGGGAGACCTGCCGGTCGACCCGCCACAGGGCGCCGCCGTCCTGCTGGCTCAGCCGGCTCAGGCCGGGTGTGGCGTCCAGGATGCGGCTGACCTGGCGGGGGGCGCCGGGGTGGACCATGACGTAGCGCACGGCGAAGCCGCCGAGCTGGTCGGCCTGGTCGGCACCGGAACCGGCGACGAGGTTGGCGACGACCTTGTCGAGCCCGCTGTTCTCGCCGTCGGCCGCGGCGATCTCGGCGTCGCCGAGGCGGGCGCCGGAGCCGCGTACCAGTACGTACCCGACGCGGGCGGCGGCGTCGGAGTCGAGGACGAGGGTGCGGGCCTGGTCGCGGGTTCCGCTCTCCTCGGCGACGAACGCGGGCACCTGTACCGGGTCGCGGCGCTCCACGGGGCCGTCCGCGCCGCCGATCATCCAGCCGGCGGCGACGAGCAGCGGGCCCGCGGCGCAGGCGAACGCGATGAGCGCGGCCACCGGCTGGCGCCAGCCGAAGCTCTGCTCGGCCACGCGCGCGCGTGCCCCGTCGGCGCCGAGTGCGGCGGCGGCCAGCAGGGCGATGCCGTGGACGAGGGTGGCGGGACCGGCCCAGGTGGAGCCGTTGGACAGGGCCGCGAAGAGGAAGCCGGCCAGGGCGACGGCCCAGGCGGTGCGGATGGCCGGCTGCCGCTCGGAGCGCAGCAGGGCGGCGAGCGCGGCGAGCACGATGCCGATGAGCAGCAGCCCGTCGACCGTGCCGGGGCCGCCGGGGCTCGCGCCGAGCAGGTCGGAGGCGGAGGCGGCCGAGGCGCCGTAGTCCAGGCCCGCCTCGCGGAAGAAGCCGAACGGCAGCAGCGACAGCGACCAGGGCGCGAGCACCAGCAGAGGGGTGCCGAGCTGGGCGAGGAGCCGCAGCCCGTGGGCCGGGAGGTCGGCGCGGCGCAGGGCGAGCAGGCCGAGGCCGAGCAGCAGCGCGAGGGGCCACACGATCGGCGTGAAGGCGGTGGTGAACGTCAGCAGCAGCGCGTACGCCCAGGTGGCGCGCCAGCTGCCGCGTCCGCCGGAGGGGTGGGCGAGGCCACTGGCCGCGACGCCCGCGCGGGCGAGGAGGGGCAGCAGCACGGCCAGCAGGGCGGTGCCGATGCGGCCTCCGGCGAGCGCGCCGGTGGCGGCGGGGAGGAAGGCGTACGCCACGGCCGCCCATGCACGCAGCAGCCGGGACTCGACGAGCGGGCGGGAGGCGAAGTAGGCGGTGAAGCCGGCCAGCGGGACGGAGGCGACGAGCAGGACGGTGACGGCGAGGCCGGTGGAGCCGAACAGCAGGGTCGCCAGCAGCGCCACGATCGCAAGGTAGGGCGGTGCGGAGGCGGTGCCGCCCGCGCCCACGGCGTGCCAGTCGTCCAGGTAACGGGACCACAGCTCGCCGGCTTCGGCGGGGGCGGGCAGCAGGGCTCCGCCCGCGAGCGCGCCGGTGCCGAGGAGTTCACGGCAGGCGACGAGCGAGACGAACAGCAGGACCAGGAAGAGGACGGGGCCGGGCCTGCGGGCGATGCGTTTGAGGCGGGCGAACTGCTCGACCTGCATGAAGTCGGCGTCGTCGCCGCCGGGCCCGGACTCGATGGCGCCGCCGTGGCGTCCCGCGCCGGTGACGGCCTCGGGGTCGGAGCGGCCGACGAGATTGCCGGCGGCCTGTTCGACGGTGGCGCGGACGGTGGCGCCGGGCGGCGGGAACAGCGGCCGCAGTTCGGCCCTGTCGACCTGCGGACGGCCGCGGTGGCGCCGGGCCGCGATGATCCGCTCGGGCCGCAGCAGGGTGCCCATGAGGCCGCGGATCTCGTCGAGGGCCTGCCCGGGGACCTTGCCGACGAGGTAGGCGAGGGTCCTCAGGAGGGTGCCGACCACCAGGCGCAGCAGTACCCAGGGCAGGGTGGCGGTGGGGGTGTTGGCGAGGAGGGTGTAGGCGGCGCCGGCCTTGTCGACCTTGTGGGGGGAGGCTGCGGTGCGGCCGACGCAGTCGACGGTGCGGCGCTCGCGGGAGGCGGCCTCGGCGTGCCGGACGACGGCGTCGGGGGCGACGAGGACGCGGTGGCCGGCGGCGTGGGCGCGCCAGCACAGGTCGACGTCGTCGCGCATGAGGGGCAGGCGCCGGTCGAAGCCGCCGAGCTGTTCGAAGACGTCGCGGCGCACGAGCATGCCGGCGCTGGACACCGACAGGACGGGCCGGACGTGGTCGTGCTGGCCCTGGTCCTGTTCGCGGCGGTCGAGGCCGGTCCAGCGGCGGCCGGAGTGGGCGATGGTGACGCCTACTTCGAGGAGCTGCCTGCGGTCGTACCAGCCGAGGAGCTTGGGGCCGACGACGGCGACGTCGGTGCGGCCGAGCTCGTGCTCGTTCTCCACGACGCGCAGCATCTGGGCGAGGGCGTCGGGTTCGGGGGCGCAGTCGTCGTGCAGGAGCCAGAGCCACTGGACGGGCTCGCCGTACGGCAGCTCGGGCATGTCGTAGGCGTCGTCGCGCCAGGTGCGCGTGACGGGGTCCCAGCCGCTGGGGCGGCGCAGGTACGGCAGCTCGTCCGGGGTGAGGCGGGGTGCGGTGCGGTGCGCCTCCTCGACGGCCTGGCCGAAGCCGGTGCGGCGGGCGAGGTGCAGGACGCGGTCGGGGCCGAGGGCGTCGGTGACGAGCTGGGCGGAGTTGTCCGCGCTGCCGGTGTCGGCCGCCAGGGCGTACTGCACGGGGCGCTCCTGGCCGAGCAGCGCGGCGAGTGCGTCGGGCAGCCAGCGGGCGCCGTCGTGGGAGACGAGGACCGCGGTCACCACATGACGCGGGAACTCAGGGGTGGCAGTAGCGGTGTCTTGCCGGTCTGCCGAGTGGCTGTGCACGGACATCGAGGTACGGGCCCCGGTTCGGTGGACTGCGGTGGACGCCTGCTGCCCCGAGGGGGCGAGGTGTCTCGGACGAACGCCCACACTATCGGCTGGGCAGCACAGCGGCCCGCCGCCTGTGGATAACTCACTCGCGACGGGCCGTTCGAGGCTGTTGTCCGTAAGTGTCCGCGCCGGTGGGGCTCGTGGCGCCGGTTCAGACGGCGGCCTTCTTGAGCCTGCGGCGCTCCCGCTCGGACAGGCCGCCCCAGATACCGAAGCGCTCGTCGTTGGCCAGGGCGTACTCAAGGCATTCGGAGCGGACCTCGCAGGCGAGACAGACCTTCTTGGCCTCTCTGGTGGAGCCGCCCTTCTCGGGGAAGAAGGACTCGGGGTCGGTCTGGGCGCACAGTGCGCGCTCCTGCCAGCCGAGTTCCTCGTCCGCGTCGTCGACCAGCAGCTCCTGCACCGTCTCGGTCATGTGCGCCCCTCGTCCGTCTTTCGCGTCCCCGTGATGCGGCCGTTACCGATTCCGGCTGAACGACACGAGTGAAATTACAAGTGTGCTGCTCCGGGCGAGTCAAGCCGAGATCTGCTATTGGGCCCCTTATTCACTCTGCGGAACCAAGGCCATGCGGAAAGTGTTCAAATCTACTTAAACCATGACACGCAGATAGGACCCGCGAACGGCCACACCCTCGTACAGATCGCGTCGCGGCCTGTACGGAAGGGGACGCCCGGCGGTTCGATCTCGTTCCGTGCGCGGCACCGAAGCGAACTGGATCACGTTCGGATCACGGGATCGCAACGGCGCTCGCGCGCCCGGATGGAACGCCATGTGTCCCGGAAAGCCGTTGAACAAACCTTTCAGCAGCGGGTTGAACCGGATTGGGTGAACCGGTCCCACATACCGGCACCGAGTTGACAGGGGTGGTGTGAGCCGCTGTTCTTGGGGGCATGCTCGCGAATTCGGCACTCGCCCAGACCCGCACCGCCGGGTCCCTCGGTGCTGCCGGCGCTCGCTGTAGCTGTTGCTGTCGCGGCTGTTGAGCCTTACGCGCTCCGGCCGCCGCCGGTCCCCCGACCGGCCGCGGTTCCCCCCTCCCCCTCTCCTTTTCTTTGCTGAGGACCCACCGCACCCATGAACAGCGACAGCGACCTTCAGATCGCCGGCGACATCCTCGAAGTCCCCCACCTTCTGCAGCCCCCGCGCGAGCACCCGGTCACGGTGGCCGAGTTCGCCGGTCTGGCGCGTTCCCTCGCCGCCGACCGCTCCCAGTGGGAGCACCTCGTGCGCTACGACGCGACCACCCGCTGGTACCACCGGCTGCGCACCGGCCCCGGATACGAGGTCTGGCTGCTGTCCTGGCTGCCCGGCCAGGGCAGCGGGCCGCACGACCACGGGCCCTCGTCCGGCGTGCTGACCGTCCTCGGCGGCACCCTGACCGAGCGCACCGGGAGCGGCACGCGCGCGTGGCGGCCCGGTTCCCAGCGTGTGTTCGCACCGGGGTACGTCCACGAGGTGGTCAACGACACGCTGGAGCCGGCGGTCAGCCTTCACGTGTACCACCCGGGCCTGACGGAGATGACGATGCACTCGGCGCACTGCACGGCCACGGCACCGCACGGCCCGGCGGGCGCCGTGACGGCGTGAGCGGGGGCCGCGGCCGGGCGGGTTCCGGCGCGCGGCGCCGCGTTGTCCACAGGTCTTGTCCACAGGCCAGGGCGACGCGGCCCGGCGTTGTCCACAGGCTCCGACGTGCCGGTGCGGCTGCTGACACACTGTTTCCATGCGCATCGTGGTTCTGGCAGGCGGCATCGGTGGTGCCCGGTTCCTGCGCGGTCTGAAGCGGGCCGCGCCGGACGTCGACATCACCGTCATCGGCAACACCGGCGACGACATCCACCTCTTCGGTCTGAAGGTCTGTCCCGACCTCGACACGGTGATGTACACGCTCGGCGGCGGCATCGACGAGGAGCAGGGCTGGGGCCGTGCCGAGGAGACCTTCCATCTCAAGGAGGAGCTCACGGCGTACGGCCTCGGCCCGGAGTGGTTCGGGCTCGGCGACAGGGACTTCGCCACGCACATCGTGCGGACGCAGATGCTGGGCGCCGGCTTCCCGCTGAGTGCCGTGACCGAGGCGCTGTGCGACCGGTGGAAGCCGGGCGTCAGGCTCGTCCCGATGTCCGACGACCGGGTCGAGACGCATGTCGTGGCCGAGGTGGACGGCGAACGCAAGGCGATCCACTTCCAGGAGTACTGGGTGCGGCTGCGGGCTTCCGTACCCGCCGAGGCGGTCGTGCCCGTCGGAGCCGAGCAGGCCAAACCCGCGCCCGGTGTACTGGAGGCCCTCGCCGAGGCGGACGTGATCCTCTTCCCGCCGTCCAACCCCGTGGTGTCGGTGGGCACGATCCTCGCCGTGCCCGGGATCCGCGAGGCCATCGCCGACGCCGGGGTGCCGGTCGTCGGCCTCTCCCCGATCGTCGGGGGCGCGCCCGTGCGGGGCATGGCCGACAAGGTGCTCGCGGCGGTCGGGGTGGAGTCGACGGCCGCGGCGGTCGCCGAGCACTACGGGTCAGGCCTGCTGGACGGCTGGCTCGTCGACTCGGCCGACGCGGACTCCGTCGCCCGTGTGGAGGCCGCCGGGATCCGCTGCCGGGCGGTGCCGCTGATGATGACCGACGTGGAGGCGACGGCGCGGATGGCCCGGGAGGCCCTCGCGCTCGCGGAGGAGGTACGGACACCGTGAGCGCGTACCCCGCGGACGGCTTCCGCGTCTGGGCGGTGCCCGGTCTGCCCGAGGTCACGGCGGGCGACGATCTGGCCAAGCTGATCGCCGCCGCCGAACCCGGCCTGGCGGACGGCGACGTCGTGCTCGTCACCTCGAAGATCGTGTCGAAGGCGGAGGGCCGGACCGTCCGGGCGGCGGACCGGGAGGCCGCGATCGACGCCGAGACGGTCCGGGTGGTCGCCCGGCGCGGCCCGCTGCGCATCGTGGAGAACCGGCAGGGCCTGGTCATGGCCGCCGCCGGGGTCGACGCCTCCAACACCCCCTCCGGCACGGTCCTGCTGCTGCCCGGGGACCCCGACGCGTCGGCCCGCGCGATCCGCTCGGGGCTGCGGGACATCCTCGGCGCCGACGTCGGCGTGCTCGTCACCGACACCGTCGGCCGGCCCTGGCGCGCGGGCCTCACGGACATCGCGATCGGCGCGGCCGGCGTACGCGTCCTCGACGACCTGCGCGGCGGCACGGACACGCACGGCAACCCGCTCAGTGCCACGGTCGTCGCCACGGCCGACGAGCTGGCCGCCGCCGGTGACCTCGTGAAGGGCAAGACCGCCGGGCTGCCGGTCGCCGTCGTCCGTGGACTGCCGCACGTGGTCGCCCCGCGCGAGGACGACGAGGAGGACGGCGGGAGCGGGGCGCGGGCGCTGGTGCGTGCCGCACGGGACGACATGTTCCGGCTCGGCACGTCCGAAGCGGTACGGCAGGCGGTCACCGGGCGTCGTACGGTCCGGTCCTTCACGGACGAGCCCGTGGACCCGGGTGCGGTGCGCCGGGCCGTGGCCGCGGCCGTGACGGCGCCCGCGCCGCACCACACGACGCCGTGGCGTTTCGTCCTCCTGGAGTCGCGGGACTCGCGCACCCGGCTGCTCGACGCGATGCGGGACGCGTGGATCGCCGACCTGCGGCGGGACGGCAAGAGCGAGGAGTCGGTCGCCAAGCGGGTGCGCCGCGGCGACGTCCTGCGCAACGCCCCGTACCTCGTCGTGCCGTGCCTGGTCATGGACGGCTCGCACACGTACGGCGACGCGCGGCGGGACGGCGCCGAGCGGGAGATGTTCGTCGTCGCCACGGGCGCCGGGGTGCAGAACCTCCTCGTCGCCCTCGCCGGGGAGCGGCTGGGTTCGGCGTGGGTGTCGTCCACGATGTTCTGCCGGGACGTCGTACGCCGGGTGCTGGATTTGCCGGACGGCTGGGACCCGATGGGCGCGGTGGCGGTGGGGCACCCGGCCGAGGAGCCGAGACCCCGGCCCGAGAGGGGACCCGACGCGTTCATCGAGGTCCGCTGAGCCGGGGAGGGCGGATGCCTTCCCGGCTCCCTTCCTCGGTCCCGTTCCCGGTCCCGACCCCGGTTTCGTCCTCTGTCCCGCCCTCGGTCGCGGCGTCGGGCGCGTCCTCTGCCCGGTCCGCTGCCGCTCCGCCGCCCGGATGTTTCCGCTTCCCTTCCTTCTCCTCTCGTTGGGAGGTGCTCTCCTTCCTCCTTTCGCCGGGAGACCTTGCTCCTTCTCCTTTCGTCGAGAGGCCCTGCTCCTTCTCCTCTCGTCGGGAGGCCCTGCTCCTTCTCCTCTCATCGGGAGACTCTGCGTGAAAGACCTCTCGCAGGACGCCTCTCCACTCCCGCGGGGCGCTTCTCTACTCTCGTAGGACGGAAGCCTCCGTACTTCCGCACGTCACCTCCGCACCCTGGGACTCATCCGTGGCAGGACGTTTCGCACCCCGGCCGACGCGCACGAGCGTGCGCGGTGGTCATGTCGCCGTGCCCGGAGGGGTGCCGCGGCAGGCAGCGGTGCCGGCCCGGGTGCGTACGTGGACGCCGGAGGGGCCGCTCGATCTGGGGCTGGTGCTGGGCCCGCTGCGGCGCGGGCCGGGCGACCCGACGTTCCGCGCGATGCCGGACGGCTCGGTGTGGCGGGCGACCCGGACACCGGCAGGGCCGGGGACGCTCCGCGTCTCCCGGTACGGCGACGCCATCCGCGGCGAAGCCTGGGGGCCCGGCTCCGCATGGCTGCTGGACCGGCTTCCCGACCTGCTCGGCGCGGCGGACGACCCGGCGCGGTTCACGCCGCGGCACAGACTGCTCGCCCTCACGCAGCACCGCCGCCCCGGACTGCGGCTGACCCGCACCGGGCTGGTGCTGGAGTCGCTGATCCCCTCGGTGCTGGAGCAGAAGGTCACGGCCGACGAGGCGTACCGGGCGTGGCGGCTGCTGGTGCAGGGCTTCGGGGAGCCGGCGCCCGGGCCCGCGCCGGGGCGGATGCACGTCATGCCGGACCCGAGGACGTGGGCGCTGATCCCGTCGTGGGAGTGGCACAGGGCCGGGGTCGACGACAAGCGGGCGGCCACCGTGCTGCGTGCGGTGCGGGTGGCCGCGCGGATAGAGGAGGCGACGCGGATGGAACCGGCGCGGGCCCGGGCGCGGCTGGAACTCGTGCCGGGGATCGGACCGTGGACGTCGGCGGAGACGGTGCAGCGCAGCCACGGGGCGCCGGACGCGGTGACCGTCGGGGACCTGCATCTGCCGGGCATCGTGGGGTGGGCGCTGGCGGGGGACCGGAGGGCGGACGACGCGGCGATGCTGGAGTTGCTGGCGCCGTACGCGGGGCAGCGGCACCGGGCGGCGCGGCTGGTGCTGCTGAGCGGACGGACACCTGCGCGGCGGGCGCCGCGTATGCCGGTGGGCGACATCCGGCGACTGTGAGGGCGGCGGCCGTGAGGGCGGCGGCTGTGAGGGCAGAGCGGCGGGCAGGTCACTCACCGTCCCTGGTAGCGGGCCGCGGCCGTACGGGCGGAGCCGAGTTTGCCGTACAGCTTGCGCCCCGGGCATTCCGTGGCGAAGCCGTCGCGGTGCCCGGAGATGACGTGCAGGCGGACCTTCCGGCCCTTGCGGTAGAGGCCGCTGCCGGCGGACGTCAGGTACGTCTTGCCGCGCGGGTTCATGCCGTACAGCCCGAGTTTCCACGCGGTGAGCCTGGACACGGCGCGCACCGCGGAGGCCGACGGCTTCTTCGAGCCGAAGGAACCCAGGACGGCGATGCCCATGCTGTTGCTGTTGAAGCCGAGCGTGTGGGCGCCGAGGACGGGTTTCGTGACGCCGCCGGCACGTCCCTCGTAGATGTTTCCGCACTTGTCGACGAGGAAGTTGTAGCCGATGTCCCGCCATCCCATGCTGCGGACGTGGTAGCGGTAGATGCCGCGGATGAGCGAAGGGGCCTGTGAGCAGCGGTAGTCGTTGCCCGACGCGGTGTGGTGGACGAAGGCCGCCTTGACCTTCTTCGTGTAGACGAACCTCCGCTCGCGCAGCCATTCGTCGGCGCCCCAGCCCCGCCGTGTGACGATGCGCGGGCGCGGCCCAATGTACGGCTCCACCCGCTGCCCGTGTCCCGCCCCGGCCGCCCGCCGCCCGCCATTCGGAGTGCCCGGCGTTGCCTGCGTGCCCTGCGTTGCCTGCGCGCCCTGCGTTGCCCGCGTCTCCCCCAGCTTCCGCTCGGTCTGCTCCCTGGTCAGGGCCGGGATTGCCGTGGTGCCGAGCGGTGCGGACGCGCCGTCGACGGCGGACGCCGCACCGGCCGCGGTCCCGAGCGCGCCGTCGCCGCGCCCGCCACCGGTCCCCGCGCCATCAGAGCCCGCACCGCCAGAGCCCGTACGACCGGGCACCGCACCACCAGAGCCCGTACCCCCGGAGTCCGTACGGCCGGACCCCGTACTCCCGGAGCCCGTACGGCCGGACCCCGCACCACTGGAGCCCGCACGACCGGGCACCGCACCACCGGAGCCCGTACCCCCGATGCCCGCACGGCCGGGCGCCGCACCACCGGAGCCCGTACCCCCGGAGCCCGTACGGCCGGGCCTCGCATCACCGGCGCGCGGCCCGCCCACCGGCGCGTGCGTCGCCGTGTTCCCGGCCGACCCCGTGGCCCCGCTTCCGGCGTCCGCCGCCGGCTCCTCCGGCCCGGGGTCGACCAGTTCCAGCCGGAGCCCTTCGGGAGGCGCGCCCGCGGTCCGTACTCCGTCGGCCCCGGGCCCCGTCCCGGCCTCCGCACGCACCCGCACCTCCACGCCGTCCG
>DASTDN010000133.1:0-6730 GCA_035710365.1 Streptomyces sp.
GCGCGTCGGCGCCGTCGCGGGCAACGCCAAGGTCGGCAACAAGAACAGCCTGATCGGCGCCTGGCAGCACATCGAGTACGTGATGGGCTTCAACCTCGACCGCCGCATGTACGACGTGCTGCGCTGCATGCCCACCATCCCCGGCGCGGTCGGCGCGTTCCGGCGCAGCGCCCTGGAGCGGGTCGGCGGCATGAGCGAGGACACGCTCGCCGAGGACACCGACATCACGATGGCCCTGCACCGCGACGGCTGGCGCGTGGTCTACGCGGAGAACGCCCGCGCCTGGACCGAGGCCCCCGAGACCGTGCAGCAGCTCTGGTCCCAGCGCTACCGCTGGTCGTACGGCACGATGCAGGCCATCTGGAAGCACCGCCGGGCCGTGGTCGAACGGGGCCCGTCCGGCCGCTTCGGCCGCGTGGGCCTGCCCCTGGTCGCCCTGTTCATGGTGCTGGCCCCGCTGCTGGCCCCCCTGATCGACATCTTCCTTCTGTACGGCATCGTGTTCGGCCCGACGCAGAAGACGGTCGTGGCCTGGCTGGGCGTCCTCGCGATCCAGGCGGTCTGCGCGGCGTACGCCTTCCGGCTGGACCGCGAACGCATGACCCACCTGATCTCCCTCCCGCTCCAGCAGCTCCTGTACCGCCAGCTCATGTACGTCGTGCTGCTCCAGTCCTGGATCACGGCCCTGACGGGCGGCCGGCTGCGGTGGCAGAAGCTGCGGCGGACCGGCGTCGTGGAGGCACCCGGCGGAGTCGTCCCGAGCGGGCGGACCAGCAGTGAACGGAGGCCCGTGGCATGACCCACGGCTACCCCGCGGGCACGGCCGCCCCGCGGCCCCCCGCCCCGGATCTCCCCGCGCCGGAGCCCGCCGCGCCGGAGCCCGCTCCGGCCGCGCCGAAGCCGGGCCGGGACCGCTACCTGGACCTGCTGCGCTCGGTCGCGCTGGTCCGCGTGGTCGTGTACCACCTGTTCGGCTGGGCGTGGCTGACGGTGCTGTTCCCGTCGATGGGCGTGATGTTCGCGCTGGCCGGCTCCCTCATGGCGCGCTCCCTCAAGCGCCCCGCGTGGGGTGTCATCAGGAGCCGGGTGCGCCGCCTGCTGCCGCCGATGTGGGCGTTCAGCGCGGTGATCCTGGCGCTGATGTTCGCGGGCGGCTGGGACCCGGCGAAGGAGTCCTCCGACGGCCCGGTCTGGGGCCTGGTCGAACTCGTCGACTACGTCGTCCCGGTCGGGGCGCCGCCGTTCCCCTGGCACCTGGGCTCCAAGTCGGGCCTGCTGGAGGACACCTGGACGGTGCAGGCGGCGGGGCCGCTGTGGTACCTGCGCGCCTACCTGTGGTTCGTGGTGGCGTCCCCGCTGCTGCTGTGGGCGTTCCGCCGCGCGCCATGGCCGACGCTGCTGGCCCCGCTCGGCCTGACGGCGGTGGTCGGCACGGGCCTGGTGGCGATTCCGGGCGAGACGGGCAACGCGGTCACCGACTTCGCGGTCTACGGCGGCTGCTGGGTCCTCGGCTTCGCCCACCACGAGGGCCTGCTGAAGCGGATCCCGCGCTATGCCGCCGTGTCCTCGGCGGCCCTGCTGATGGCCTTCGGGCTGTGGTGGGCGTCGGGCCACCTCGGCGCCGACGGCTGGGATCTGAACGACATCCCGCTCGCCCAGGCGACCTGGTCCTTCGGCTTCGTGGTGATCCTGCTCCAGTACTCCCCGTCGTGGTCCGAGCTGCCGGGCCGGCTGGCGAAGTGGGACCGGCTGGTGACGCTGTCCAACAACCGCGCGGTCACGATCTACCTGTGGCACAACATGCTGATCATGGCCACGGTCCCGATCCTCGACCGGCTCTACGAGCTGCCGTTCATGCAGAGCGAGCGGGCGGTGGGGGCGCTGGACGCGACGTATCTGCTGTGGATGTTCGCCCTGGTGTGGCCGCTGATCGGGCTGACGACCGTCGCGGTCGGCTGGATCGAGGACGTGGCGGCGAAGCGCAGCCCGCGGCTGTGGCCGAACGGCACCGGGAAGCCGACGGCCCGCCGGGGGCGGCGGGCCGGGGGGCGGGGCAGATGACGGCCGGGCCGCTCCGCGCGGAAGCGGAGCGGCCCGTACGCCGGCTGGTCAGCCGAGGTTCTTGACCGCCTGGTAGTACGTCCAGGCCAGGCCGTCGCAGGACGTCTTGGTGGCGCCGGAGTAGCGGGCGCACACGCGCTTGAGGTCCTCGTAGAAGGCGCTGTCGATGCGCGACTTGTTCGCGGAGAAGGTGCCCATCTCCTTGTAGTTGCGGTAACCGAAGTCGTGGCGCTGGCAGGACTTCTCGAAGGGGAAGCCGAAGGGGTTGTCGGGGGAGGAGCTGCAGTAGTCGGTCGACCAGTTGAACTCGTAGGCGGCCCAGGCGGAGCGGTTGGCCTCGGCGGAGGCCCAGGCGCTGTAGCTCGACGCACTGGTCTGGGTCCAGCTGGACAGGACCGAGGCCTTGTCGGCCGGGACGGCCGTGGCGGACGACGCGGTGGCGAAGAGGGTCGCAGCGGTGACGGCGGCGGCTGCAAGACCCTTGAGCGCGGTGCGGGGCATGGGGACTCCTCACGTAGGTGCACCGGGTGGGGGGTGCACGGCCTGGGGAGGCAACTGCCGTGAGGTGCCCGGAAGTTGGCTCCAAGACGAGACGGACGCTATGCGCGTAGCGCGGTGCAGGAGGGACTCTGGCTTGACATGAACCTGAAGGCAAGGGGGGGTGCAGTTCCATGCAGGCCCGGTTCGGCACGTCAGTCACAGGGGTCCACGGGGTCCCACCAGTGCCTTTGCGGCGCCGGGGAAGGAGTTGTGTCGGCTTCGGAAAGATTCCGGTTCGGGCGGCGCTCTGCGCCGGTCGGCCCGGCTTGCCCCGCTGTGTCGCGCCCGGTCGTGCCCGGGGCTCCGCGCGGCACCACCGCCGGTCCCCGTGCCTCCCGCCCCGGTGCCGCCCGCCGGTTCCCCGTCCCGCCGCCGTAGAGTGCTACGGGCCGTGCAGAGCACCCGCGGAGGTCCGCGGGGACGAGTTGGGAGCAGACGTGAGCGACCCGGAGTCCACCGCCGTGCAGCAGGAGATCGCCCGGGATCTCCAGGTGAGCGAGTCCTTCGACGCGGGGCGCGAGATCGAGCGCCGCGTCGCCTTCCTCGCGGACCGGCTGACCTCGACCGGGCTGCGTTCGCTCGTCCTTGGCATCAGCGGCGGCGTGGACTCCTCGACCGCCGGGCGGCTGTGCCAGCTCGCCGTGGAGCGGGTGCGCGCCGCGGGGCGGGACGCGACGTTCCACGCGATGCGGCTGCCGTACGGCACGCAGGCCGACGAGCACGACGCGCAGCGGGCGCTGGAGTTCATCCGGCCCGACCGGGTGCTGACGGTCGACGTACGGCCCGCCAGCGACGCGGCGCTGGAGGCGGCGATGGCCGGCGGCACGGAGTTCCGCGACGCGCACCACCAGGACTTCGTGCACGGCAACATCAAGGCCCGGCAGCGCATGATCGCCCAGTACGCGGTGGCGGGCGCGCACGACGGGCTGGTCGTCGGCACCGACCACGCCGCCGAGGCGGTCTCCGGCTTCTTCACCAAGTTCGGCGACGGCGCCGCCGACGTCGTACCGCTCACCGGCCTCACCAAGCGGCGCGTCCGGGCCCTCGCGCAGGAGCTGGGCGCGCCGGACGCCCTGGTGTGGAAGACGCCGACCGCGGACCTGGAGACCCTGGACCCGGGCAAGCCCGACGAGGACGCGCTCGGTGTCACCTACGACGACATCGATGACTTCCTGGAGGGCAAGCCGGTCGGCGGGGCCGCCTTCGAGGCCATCGTCCGCCGCTACCGCCTCACGGAGCACAAGCGGCAGCCACCGGTCGCGCCGTAGAAGGGGCGGAACCTCACGAAGCACGACCGGCCGTCGCGCCCGCTGCCCGTTCACCCGTGTGTGGAACACTGCCCGCGTCGCCCGGTGGACGGGGGTGACGCGGGCGGCGCGTGAGGAGTGGGCTAGATGGGCAGTCGGCAGATCCAGAACATGCTGCGGCTGATGGCCGGTGGTGAGCCGGTCGAGCTGACCAGCGCCATGGCGTCCGTGAAGAAGCTCGCCAAGCTCGCCTTCGTCGCCCAGCAGTTCGGCTACGAGTACGCCGACGTGCGCCAGGGCGGGAGCAACAACAGCTCGCTGATCATGCTGATCGTGCCCGACCCGGGCCCGCACGCCCGTACCCGCGCCGCGCAGAACTGGGCGCAGTACCCGAACGCGGGGGACGGGGTCTCCCTGCCGCCGTTCGTGCCGGACGCGCTGGAACTGCTGAAGGCCCGGATCAACTTCGACCTCACGGGCAGGAGCGCCGAGAAGCGCATGGGCCTCGGCGCGCTCGGCGTCACCGTGGGCTCGCTGGTCACCGCCCTGCAGACCGGTTTCGCGCCGTGGACCGTCGGCCTCTGGGTGCTGCTGATGGCCGTCCTGGGCCTCGGGTTCCTCATCACCCGGCGGCGCAACGCCGCGTACGCCGCCCGGCTCCAGGCCGCCGGTTTCGCCCCGGTCACGGACGGGACGGGCCGCACCCGCTACCTGCCCCCGGGCGCCCGACTGCCCGGCCACGGCAACCCGTTCGGCGCCGCCCCGTACGGCGGGCCCGCGCAGGCCGGCCCGGCCGCGCCCGCGGGCCCGTACGGCGCCCAGGCCCCGGCCCCGGCAGGGCCGTACGGTGCCCCGCCCCCCGGCGCCCCGTACGGTGCCCCGCCCGTCCCCGGACCGTACGGCGCGCAGCCCCAGCCGCCGCAGCAGGCCTACCCCGGCCCGCCGATGCCGCAGCAGCCGCAGTACCCGCAGCCGCAGTACCCCCAGCAGAACCCGCACTGGCAGCCGCCCCGGCACTGACGGCCAGACCCGCCGGCTTCGTCCGCCCCCCCTCCGACGGGCGGCGTCCAAGCCCCGCCGCCCGCGGGGTGAGGGCGTCGTTCCCTCGCGGTCGCCCGGCGCAGGAGTGCGGAAACTCGGTCTCCCCACCTTCGCAACCCAGTCGCTCGCGTACGAGCCCGTATCACCGTGGAGGCGTCATGAGAGTCCCGGAAGCAACGCCCGCACCCAGCGCCCCCGTGCCACCCGGCCGGGGGCGCTGGATCCAGCGGTGGGATCCCGAGGACGAGGTGTTCTGGAAGGAGACCGGGGAGCGGATCGCGCGGCGGAACCTGTGGTTCTCCGTGCTGTCCGAGCACATCGGGTTCTCCGTCTGGACGATGTGGTCGGTCCTGGTGCTGTTCATGGGGCCGGAGTACGGGTTAACCCCGGCCGACAAGTTCCTGCTGACGTCGGTGGTGACGCTGGTCGGCGCGGTCGTGCGGGTGCCCTACACCTTCGCCGTCGCCGTGTTCGGGGGCCGCAACTGGACGGTCGTGTCGGCGGCGATGCTGCTGGTGCCGACCGTCGCCGCGTTCGTGGTGATCAGGCCCGGGACGTCCTTCTCGACGTTCCTGCTGGTGGGGCTGCTCGCCGGTGTCGGCGGCGGCAACTTCGCCTCCTCCATGACCAACATCAACGCCTTCTTCCCGCTCCGGAGGAAGGGCTGGGCACTCGGCCTCAACGCGGGCGGCGGCAACATCGGCGTGCCCGTCATCCAGCTCGCCGCGCTCGCGATCATCGGCGCGGGCGGCGGGCCGCGCGTCCTGCTCGGGATCTACATTCCGTTCATCCTCGTCGCGGCCGTCCTGGCCTGGCTGTTCATGGACAACATCGCGTCGGTGCGCAACGACACCGGCGCCGCCCGGGACGCCGCCCGCGAGCCGCACACCTGGATCATGTCGTTCATCTACGTCGGCACCTTCGGGTCCTTCATCGGCTACAGCTTCGCCTTCGGGCAGGTCCTGCAGATCCAGTTCGGCCGTACGCCGCTGGAAGCCGCGTACGTCACCTTCCTCGGGCCGCTGCTGGGTTCGCTGATCCGGCCGCTGGGCGGTTCGCTCGCCGACCGGTTCGGCGGCGCCAGGATCACGCTGTGCACCTTCGGGGCCATGGGCGCCGCCACCGCCGTCCTCGTCGCCGCCGCCGCGCGGGAGTCGCTGGGGCTGTTCACGGGCGCGTTCGTCGCGCTGTTCGTGCTGACCGGGCTCGGCAACGGCTCGACGTTCAAGATGATCCCGGGGATCTTCCAGAACAAGGCCCTCGCGCAAGGGCTGTCCGGCGAGGAGGCCGCCCGGCACGGCCGGCGGCTGTCCGGGGCCGCCATGGGGCTGATCGGCGCGGTGGGCGCGCTCGGGGGCGTCGGCATCAACCTCGCCTTCCGGCAGTCCTTCCTCTCCTACGGCTCCGGCACCGGCGCCTTCCTGGCCTTCCTCGCCTTCTACGCGGCCTGCTCGGTGCTCACCTGGGCCGTGTACCTTCGCCGCCCGGCCCGCCCGGCCTCCGCCGCCGGGCAGGGGACGCCGCGGCGCAGCCACGCCGAGGTGTGACGCGGCGCAGCGACGCCGAGGTGTGACGCGGCGCCGGTGCGGCAGGAGCGCGTGACGCCGGTGATCACGCGGGTACCGGCGATCACGCGTCCCGTTCGACCGCGCGTGTCTCTGCGGGCCCGTCAGGAGGCGGCCCGGCCGGGCGGTGTTCCGCGCCGAACTGCCGCGCGCGCCGCCCGGCGCCCGCGCGACGAGAGGGCCGCGGAGACGGCCGGGGCCGGCTCCGCCGGGCCCCGGCCGGGCCGGAGCCGCTCCGGGCGGTCGCCGGGCACGGCCGCCCCGTCCCGGGCCCGG
>DASTDN010000134.1:0-2911 GCA_035710365.1 Streptomyces sp.
GTCCGCGCGTGCCCGCCTCGACCTGGCCGCGTTCACCGCCTGGACGGGCCGCCGCCGCGCCCGCTTCGACGGCGACCGCCCCGAACACACCCCGCTGGGTGCCGCCACGGTGCGCGAGACCGCCGCCCGCTACCACTCCGACCTGCACGACTACGTGTTCCAGCCGGTCGCGGGCTGCTTCTTCGGCTGGGACACCGCCCGCTCGGCCGCCGCCCCGCTGGTGAGCCTGCTGCTGGAGTCGGGCTCGCCGTCGGGGTGGCGCACCTACCGGGACGGCATGGACTTCCTGGCGCGCCGGCTGGCCGACGGCACCGACGTGGTGACCGGCCGCGCCGTGCGGGAGGTCGTCGACGCCGGCGGACACGCCGCCGTGCGGTTCGAGGACGGCGAGGTGCGGGCCCGGGCCGCCGTGCTGGCCGTACCGGCTCCCGTCGCGGCGGCGCTGCGGCCGGACGCGCCCGCCGACGAACGGCCCTTCCTCGACGCGTGCGGGTTCACGCCGATGCTGAAGGTGAGCTGTCTGCTGGACCGGCCGCTGGCCCCGCCCGCGCGGCGCCCGCTGCACATCCTGCTCACCCCGGCCGTCGAGGAGGACGTGCTCTCCGGCGTGGTCGTCGACCACGCCAAGGACCCCGGCAGGGCGCCCGGCGGACGCGGGCTGATCACCCTCGTGGCCGGTCCGCGCCGGGTCCGCGAACTGCTGGACGCCTCCCCCGACGAGGCCGCCGACGTCCTCGTGCGGGCCGCGGAACGGTACGTGCCGGGCATCGGGGCCGCCCGGCTGCACCACCTCGTGCACGCTTTCCGGCACGGTCTGCCCGAGGCCGGGCCGCGGGCGCTGCGGGAACGGGCCGGTTTCCTGGCCCGCCCGGTGCGCCCGGTGGAGTACGCCGGCGACTGGGTGACGCTGCGGCCCGCGTCCGAGGGCGCCGTCCGGGCGGGTGCGCTGGCCGCGTCCCGTGTCCTGAGCAGGCTGCGGCGGCGCGCGCCGTCCGGCCCGACCCCCTCGGAGGAGATCCGTGCGACCGCATGACCTGGGCACTCTGTTCGACGACGCCGCGGCGGCCGGCGCCGGGACCGTGGTGCGTCTCGACCGGCCCTTCGACATCGCCCCGCGGGGCGGCACCCGGTGGACCGTGCCGGAGCTGGCCGGTCTGGTCCGTGCCACGGCCGCCCGGCTCGCCGCCGCCGGGGTCCGGGCCGGGGACCGGGTGGCCGTCGTCAAGGACAACCACTGGGACTACGACCTGCTGGCCTGCGCCGCGATCCGCCTCGGCGCGGTGCCCGCGCAGCTCTCCGCCCGGCTCGACACCGCGGAGCTGCGCACCCTGCTGGGGCGGCTGGAACCGGCCGCGCTGGTCACCACCCGCGCGGTGCTGGCCCGCTGCCGGGAAGGAGCGGACGGCTCCCCGGCGCGCGTCCTCGTCACCGTGGACGCGCCCGCCCCGGGCGCGCTGCACCTCGCCGCGCTGGACGGCTCCGGGCCCGCCGGACCGGTGGGGCGCGACGACGACGCGCCGCTGGTCGTCCACCACACGTCGGGGACGACCGGCCTGCCCAAACTCGTCATGCACTCCACACGCACCCTGGTGCACGAACTGGCCCGCTTCGAGGCGGTGCGCTTCCCCGTCGTCGGCATCCGCCGCGACGACGTCCTGTGCAACGCCAGCGCCTACGGCCACGGCCGCACCCTGTGCTGGACGGCGGTGGTGATGTCGCTCGCACCCGCCGGTGTCACGATCCTCACCGACGACGACCCCGACGCCGCCGACCCGCTGCTGCGGGCGGACCCGCCCACCGTCATGGAGGCGGTGCCCGCCACGTACACGCGGCTGCGTCCGCTCACCGCACGGCTGGACAACCCGTTCCGGCGGACCCGGCTGTTCATCAGCACCTACGACGCGATGCACCCGCCCGCGCTGCGCGCGTACCTGACCGCGAGCCGCCGGGCCCGCCCCCTGTGGATGCAGGGCTGGGGCCAGACGGAGACCGGGCCGCTGACGTTCCGCTTCCACACGCGCCGGTCCGTGCTCGCGCCGGACACCGCGTCCTCGACGCGCCGCCTGGGCCGTCCGGTGCCGGGCCGGACGCGGGTACGGGTGGTGGACCCGCGGACGCTGCGGCCGGTGCCGCGCGGCCGTCCGGGGCTGCTCCTGGTGCGCACCGCGGCCCTCGCCCTCGGCTACCTCGGCGAGCAGGAGCGCTGGGAGGCCAAGCACGTCGGCGACTGGTGGTCCACGGGCGACGTGGGGACCTACCACCACGACGGCCAAGTCAGCGTGCTCGACCGCGAGGCCGACCGGCTGCCCGGCATGAGCTGCCTGGAGACCGAGGACGTGCTGGAGCAGCGCCTGCCGGAGGCCCTGGAGTGCGTGGTGGTCGGCGGCCCGGACGGGGTTCCGCTGCCGGTCGTCGTCACCGCCGACGGCCGGCTGGACCCCGGTGCCTGGGCGCGGGCCGCCGACGGGCTGCCCGCGATGGCCGCCCCGGCGGTCCTCACCTGGGACGAGGTGCCGCGCACCGGCACCGGCAAGGTGCGCCGCTCGGTCCTGGTGCAACGGCTGACGGGGGCGGCGTGCCCCGCCGGGGCCGCTCCCGGCCGCTGGACCTGACGGGTTCCCGCGGGGCCGGCCACCGAATCCGGTGGGCCCACCGCCACCGCCTCCCGGTCCTGCGGATCCCGCCGGACCGGCCGCAGGTCCCGGCGGGGTTCGCCGCGGTCCCGACCAGGCCGGCCGCAGGTCCGACAGGGCCGGGCGCCGTCCGGGCAGGGGCGGCCGCCGGTCCGGGCAGGGTAGGCCGACGGGGGCCGGGCGCCGGTCCGGGCGCGGCCGGGGCCGGGCGGAGTGCGGCAACGCCGGACCCGCCGTGCCGTGCCCGGGCCGCCGCGCGTGGCGGGGGCGTGACCGGC
>DASTDN010000135.1:0-18803 GCA_035710365.1 Streptomyces sp.
GGCGGGCTGGAAGGCCAGCAGCGAGTCGAGGAAGTCGGGCACCCGGAAGCCGTCCTCGGCCCAGCGGCCGAGGTCCGCGACGAGGGCCTCGTGGTAGGCGCTGTCGTGCGGCAGCAGCGGGGACAGCTCGCGCACGGCGTCCCGGACGCGCTGCACGGCCTGCCCGGCGGCGGCGCGGTCCGGGGCTCCGTCGGCGTCGAAGTCGATCGATCCGTCCTTCGACTGCCATGGCCGGATCTGCTCCACGGCATCCTTGAGCACGGGCCACGCCGGGTGCTCCACCACCCTGCTCGCCGGAGGAACGTTGCCCTCCGCACCGACCTGCACAAGAATTTCCGTCATGTCCCATCCTCCACCGGAGAAGCTCGCGTGAAGCCACCGTAGGCATATGACGTTTCTCCCAGCAAGAGGATCATCCGGAAATTATCCTGCGCACCCCGGTCCGCAACCGCACTTTTTCCTGTCCGGCGCGATCGGAAGTCTGCGCCGGCCCGCGCGACGGGGGACACGGCCCTGCCTGGGCCGTTAGGCTTCGGCCCTGCCGGGCTGACGGTTTCCTGCCACACGGACGTCCGCCCACGTCGCCGTCGACGGAAGCGAGTGGAATCTTGAGCCTCCTCACCATCGGTCACCGCGGGGTCATGGGCATCGAGCCCGAGAACACGCTGCGGTCCTTCGTCGCCGCCGAGCAGGCCGGGCTCGACGCCATCGAGCTGGATCTGCACCTCAGCAAGGACGGTGCCCTCGTCGTCATGCACGACCCGGACGTGGACCGCACGACCGACGGCAGCGGCCCGATCTCCGAGCAGACCCTCGACGAGCTGCGCACGCTGGACGCGGGCCGGGGCGAGCGCATCCCGGTGTTCGAGGAGGTCGTGGACGCCGTACGGTCCCCGCTGCAGGCCGAGATCAAGGACGTGGCGGCGGCCCGCGTCCTCGCCGAGGTGATGCTGGAGCGGAACCTGGCGCCCCGGGTGGAGGTGTCGTCGTTCCACGACGAGGCCCTCAAGGAGCTGACCCGGCTGGTGCCGGGGGTGCGTACGGCGCTCATCGCGAGCCGGTACGGCATCGATGTCGCGGACCGCGCCGTCGAGGCGGGCGCCACGACCGTCTGTCTCAACATCCGCCGGCTGACGCTGGAGGTGGTGGAGAACGTCCGCAAGGCGGACCTGCGCATCACCGGCTGGGTGATCAACACCCAGGAGCACCTGCGGCTCGCGCACGCCTTCGAGCTGGACGCCGCGACCACGGACTACCCCGAGATCGGGCGCACCGGCCGCTCCACCGTCTGACGCTCAGCCGAGGCGCTTCACCAGCAGCTCGAACCGCAGGTCGTCGCGCCGCGGAATCCCGAAACGCTCGTCGCCGTAGGGGAACGGGGACATCCGTCCCGTACGGCGGTAGCCACGGCGCTCGTACCAGGCGATGAGGTCCTCGCGCAGGGAGATCACCGTCATGTGCATCTCCGAGGCGTCCCACGTGTCGCGCGCCCGCCGCTCGGCCTCCGCGAGCACCGTCCTGCCGATGCCGCCGCCCTGAGCCGCCGGGCTCACCGCGAACATCCCGAAGTACGCGTGCCCACCCCGGTGTTCGAGCTGGCAGCAGGCGACGATCCTGCCCTCCCGCTCCACGGTCAGCACCCTGCTGCCGGGCCCCCGGATCACCGCGGCGACGCCCTCGGGGTCGGTCCGCTGCCCCTCCAGGAGGTCCGCCTCGGTGGTCCACCCGGCCCGGCTGGAGTCCCCCCGGTACGCCGACTCGATCAGCGCGACCAGTTCGGCCACGTCGGCCTCCACGGCGTCGCGGAAGGTCAGTTCGCTGCGGTTCGCAGGGGCTGCGGGGGCGGTCACGCTGTCCATCGGGGGACGTCTCCGTCTTCTCGGCGCGGCACGGGCGGACCCGAGCCTAACGCCGCCGCTAGGCTCCGCCCCATGGTGCACGTACTCGCGAGCCGCACACTGATCCGTCCCACCGACCCCGAGCGGTCCCGCGCCTTCTACGGGGAGCGGCTCGGTCTCGCCGTGTACCGGGAGTTCGGCACGGGCGCGGAGCGCGGCACCGTCTACTTCCTCGGCGGGGGCTTCCTGGAGCTGTCGGGGCGGGCCGAGGCCCCGCTCTCCCCGTCCGTGCGGCTGTGGCTCCAGGTGCCGGACGCCGCCGCGGCCCACGAGGAGCTGCGGGCGAAGGGCGTCGACGTCGTCCGGCCTCCGGTGCGGGAGCCGTGGGGGCTGGTGGAGATGTGGATCGCCGACCCGGACGGCATCCCGGTCGTGCTGGTGGAGGTCCCGGCGGACCACCCCATCCGGTACCGGCCCGGGATCTGAGGCCGCGGACGGGCCGGCCCCGCGGGCTCCGGGCGGTCGCCGCCCGTGCGGGCCCGGACGTGGCCGGGCCCGGGGCACGCCCGCGTCAGGTCCGCCGCGCTCTCGGGTGGCCCTCCAGGTGGCGCAGCAGTTCGCCGAGGAGGTGCGCCATCTGGGTCTGCCCCGCCATGCCCAGACCGGACAGCACGGACCTCTCGTAGGCCAGTTGCTCGGGCAGGACGCCGTCGACGAGCGCACGGCCCGCGTCGGTGAGACGGAGGTGGGCGACGCGGCGGTCGCGCGGGTCGCCCCGGCGTTCCACGAGGCCCCGCTCGGTCAGGTGCCTGAGGCGCTTGGTGACGGCGGCACCCGACGCGAAGGTCTCCCGGGCCACCTCACCGGGCGTCAGCTCGCTTCTCGTGCGGCGCAGCGCGCCCAGCAGGTCGAACTCCGAGCGGGTCAGGCCCACCCGGCGCAGTGGTGCCTCCTCGGCCTGCTGTAAGAGGGCGGCGCAGCGGTTGATGCGGCCGATGATCTCGATGGGTCCGGTGTCGAGGCCGGGGTCGAGGGCCCGCCACTGCCGGACCACCGCGGCGACCGTGTCGTCCTCCTCCCCGGCGGGCGTCCCCTGCGCGGCCGGTGCCCCCTCGGTCCGCGTGGCGCCGGCGGCCGGCGCCTCCCGCGCCCGCGTGGTGTCTCCGGTCGGCGGCCGTCCGTTCGCTGCCGTCATGGCCGTGCGTCCTCCCGTTTCGTGTCGCTTCCCCGGTCAGGCGGTGGTCGCAGCCGGCGCGCCCCGGTCCAGGGCGCGGTTCCCCCGGCTCGCCACCGTTCCGCGAGCGTACGGTGTCGCTTCCGCCCGGCGCGCACGGCCCTCCTGCCGGCGCGGAGCGCACCGCGGGTCCCCGCGGACCAGGGCCTCTGCAATGCCGTGTGCTCCCCGGATGCTCCCCGTTTGCGCTCTTGCGCTCGCGTGCGCCCCGGCGGGCGGGGGCATCCCTTGACCGTCCTGCGGCTCGAACGGGGAGGTCGGTGTGCACGGACCGGATGCGTCCGGCTGGTCGCTGGTCGCGCTGTGCGCGGCGACCGGGATCTACTGCCTGCTGCGGATGCGCAGCGGCGTCGGGGAACAGCGCCGCGCCGCGGGCGAGGAGGCTCTGATGGGGTTCGGCATGGCGGTGATGGCCGTGCCGACGGCGGTGTTCACCCCGCCGTGGTGGGCCTGGCCCGGCTACACGGTGGTGTTCGGGGCGGCCGGGCTGCGCGCGCTGTGGGCCGCGCGCACGGACCCGCACCACCTGCACCACCTGGTGGGGGCCGTGGCGATGGTCTACATGGCCGCCGTCATGGCGGACTCCCCCGGCCGGCCGCACACCCACACGGGCGCGGGTGTCCCGCTCCTGACGGGGGCGCTGCTGCTGTACTTCGTCGGGTACGTACTGGTGTCCGGCTTCCGGCTGGTGCCCGCCGCCGCCGGTCCGGGGCACGCGACGGCCGTCGCCGCAGGCTCCGGGTGGGGCGACCGCCCGGAACTGGCGCGGGCGTGCCGCCTGTCGACGGGCATCGCGATGCTCGTCATGCTGCCGGCCCTCTGAGCCGCCGGGGCGGACACGCCCGCGCGCGGGAGGGCCGTTGCCTGCGTCACTTCGCCCGGCATGCCGCGCCGTGGACGACGCGGCGCTCATAGGCTGCTCCCATGATCCTTCCCGCGGCCCTGCTGCTGCTCGGTGCCCTGACCGCCGTGGCCGCCCCGCGGCTGCTCGCCGGGGCCGCCTGGCCGGACCGTGAGCCGGTGGTCGCGCTGTGGGTGTGGCAGTGCGTGATCGCGGCCGTGCTGCTGTGCTGCGCGCTGTCGATGACGCTGAGCGCTGCGGCAGCGTGGCGGGCGGTGGGCGGTCACGTGTTCGCGCCGGCGCCCCGCGCGGTCGTGGAGGCGTACGCGCTCGGCACGGCCGGTCCCTGGGCGGCGACGACCGCGGTGGCCCTGGCGTGCGGCGGGCTGTGGAGCGCGGCGATGCTTCTCCGCGAGGTCGCCCGCGCCCGGTCCCGGCGTCGCGGGCGCCGCGCCGAACTCCTGGAGCGGGCGCCGCTGCTGCCCGGCGAGGAGCGCGGCGGGCGGCTCGTCGTGCTGGAGAGCGAGCGGCCCGAGGCGTGGTGGCTGGCGGGCGCGGAGGGCCGGCTGGTCGTCACCACGGCCGCGTTGCGCCGGCTGAAGGGGCGGCGGCTGGAGGCGGTGCTGGCCCACGAACAGGGGCACGCGCGGGCCCGGCACCACTGGCTGCTGCACTGCTCGGCGGCGCTGGCGGACGGCTTCCCGCGGGTGTGGGTGTTCGCCGCGTTCCGCGACGCGATGCACCGGCTGGTGGAACTCGCCGCCGACGACATGGCCTCCCGCCGCTTCGGCCGCCTCACGACCGCGCTTGCCCTGGTGGAACTGAACGAGGACCGGGGCGTGTTCGGCCCCTGCCCCGCACCGCGGGCCCAGGTGCCGCAGCGGGTCCGCCGGCTCCTCGCTCCCCGCGACCGCCTCCCTGCGGCCCGCCGCCTGCAAATGACGGCGGCGGCCTCCCTGGTCCCGGTGCTCCCGGTCCTGGTGACGTTCGTCCCGGGCCTGCGCGCCCTGGCCTGAGCCCACTCCCCCGAATCGTCCCGGCGTCGCGGGGTCCGGGCCGTACGACCACGGTGTGGTGGACGGTCCGGCGTCGTGGGGTCCGTCCCGTACGACCACGGTGTCGTCGCCGTCACCGGCTCTCCCGCACCCCGCCGCACCCGCGCGGGAGGAGGCCGCCTCGCGCCGACTCCCCCTTGGCCGTGCGCCTGCCCCCACCGGCCGCCCGGCCCTGCCGCGGCGGACCGGACCGCGCGGCCGGGCCGACCGGACGACACCACCTCGCCGTGCCCGCCCCGGGATTGGCCCCGCGGCCCGCCCCTGCGCGAGGATCTCCGCATGGGTACCTCGGTCGTCGGCTCCCCTCCAGGTCCGCCCCGGCACCGTCGCGCCGTCGGCGTGGCCGTCGCCCTGGCGGCGTGCTGCGGTGTGCTGCTCGTCCTGGTCGCCACCCGGTGGCCGCCCCTGATGGGCTTGGACGGCGACCTCGCCGGCGCCGCGCACCGCCGGGCCGTCGCCGAGCCGGGGCTGACCCGGGCCTGCCGCGTCCTCACGGACTGGGTGTGGGACCCGTGGACGATGCGCGTCCTGTGCGCGGCCGTGGCCGGGTGGCTGCTGGTGCGGCACGCCGCGCTGTGGACGGCGGTGTGGCTGGCGGCCGTCTGCACGCTCACCGGGCTGGTGCAGCAGGCCCTCAAGGCCGCGGTCGGCCGGCCCCGGCCGGTCTGGCCCGACCCGGTCGACTCCGCCCACTACGCGGCCTTCCCCTCCGGCCACGCCATGACCGCCACCGCCGTCTGCGGCGTCCTGCTGTGGCTGCTGCACCGCCGCGGCACCGGCCGCGCCCTGTTCCGTACGGCGCTCGCGCTCGCCGTGGTCTCCGTCGCGGGGGTCGGCGTCACCCGGGTCTGGCTCGGCGTCCACTGGCCCTCGGACGTCGTGGGCGGCTGGCTGCTGGGCGCCCTGACGGCGGTCCTGGCGGTGGCCGCGCACCCGCGCCCGCGCCCCTGAGCCCGCCCGCCTCAGGGAGCCGGAGCGGGACGCCGTCCGCCCTGCGGACCGTCTCCCGTCCCGAGCCCCGCCCTCGTAGGATCGCGCCATGGCGGCTGTGCTCTTCGACTTCTCCGGCACCCTCTTCCGCGTCGAGTCCACCGGGTCCTGGCTGCGCGGGGCGCTCGCCGAGAGAGGGGTCCGCCTCCCGGAGCCGGAGGTGACGGCGGCGGCCGAGGCCTTGGAGGAGGCCGGGGCGCTGCCCGGCGGTGCCCCGCCGCTGCGTGTGCCCGAGGGGCTCGCCGGGCTGTGGCGGACGCGTGACAGCAGCGCCGCCCTGCACCGCGCCGCGTACACCGGCCTTTCCCGCCGGGTGCCGCTGCCCGATCCGGCCCTGCACGACGTCCTCTACGAGCGCCACATGTCCCCGGCGGCCTGGCAGCCCTACCCGGACGCCGCCGAGGTGCTCGGGACGCTGCGGGAGCGCGGGGTGCCGGTCGGCGTGGTCAGCAACATCGGCTGGGACCCGCGGCCGGTGTTCCGCGCGCACGGCCTGGACGAGTGGATCGACGTCTACGTGCTGTCGTACGAGCACGGGGTGCAGAAGCCCGATCCGCGGCTGTTCTCGGTGGCCTGCGGGGCGCTGGGCGCCGACCCCTGCGAGACGGTGATGGTCGGCGACGACCGGGAGGCGGACGGCGGCGCGGCGGCCCTCGGCTGCCGGGTGCACTTCGTCGACCATCTGCCGGTGGCCGACCGGCCCGGCGCGCTGCGCCCCGTGCTGGACCTCGTGGCACGGTCCCGCTGACGGCGTGCGGCCGTCAGTGCCCCGTCCACCGGCCGCACGCCGGTGTCCGGACATGCGTACACCCGTCTCGGGCGATCCCCCGCGTCGCCCGAGACGGGTGCAGCACCGACCGGGCCCCATGAAGGGGCCGGGCCGTCTGCGTTGAGTATAGTTGGCTGGCAGCCAGTCAACGCAGGAGTTACAGCATGTCCCCGCGCAGCGCCTCGGTCAATGAAGAATTGCGTCGGCGTTCCAAGGAGCGGCTTCTGCAGGCGGCGGTGGAACTCGTCGGCGAACTCGGCTACGACGCCACCACGCTCGGGGCCATCGCCGACCGGGCCGGATCCGCGCGCGGCCTGGTGTCGTACTACTTCCCCGGCAAGCGTCAGCTCGTGCAGTCCGCCGTGCACCGGCTGATGCACTGCACGCTGGAGGAGACGCTGGAGCGTGAGCCGTGCACGCAGGACGGCCGGGAGCGGCTGGCGCGGGCGATCGACGCGATCCTCGGTCTCGCCCGGGACCGGCCCGTGCTGATGCGGCAGCACATGTCGGGGCTGCTGCAGGCCGAGGGTTTCGTGCCGTGCCCGGAGCAGCGGCGGCTGGCCGAGCTGCTGCGGGACACCGTCGCCCGGCGCGGCTCCCAGGACGTGGACTACGACTACCCGATGCTGCGCGCCCAGCTCATGGGCGCGGTGTACGCGGCGCTGATGCCGGGCGCCCCGATGCCGGTGCCGATGCTGCGCGCCGAGTTGTTCTCGCGGTACGGGCTCGACTGGGACATGGGTGTCCCGCCGGACGCCGAGGCGCCCGGCGGGACGTGTGACGCGGATCTGTCGCGCTACTTCGCGACCGGGGCGGTACGGCGCCCCGCGGAGGGTCAGCCGAAGTAGTCCGGCTGGGTCTGCGCGTTGAGCTCGTGCAGCCGGACCCGCTGGGCCTGGTCGGTGCGCCGGTCGTCGATCTTCAGGACGTCGAAGCCCTTGGCGATGTCGTTCGAGTAGATGTAGCCGTTGTAGTAGTACGCGGACCACGAGCCGCCGGTGGTGATGCCGTCGGTGGTCAGCGGGCCGCGCTCGAAGTAGCCGATCTCCTTGGGGCGCGCGGAGTCGGTGAAGTCCCAGACGGAGACGCCGCCCTGGTACCAGGCCTGCACCATGAGGTCCCTGCCCCTGACGGGGATCAGCGAGCCGTTGTGGGCGACGCAGTTCTCGGTGTCCGCCTGGTGGCGGGGGATCTTGAAGTAGCTGCGGAAGACCAGTTTGCGCCGGTCGCCCTTGCCGACGATGTCGTAGATGCCGTCGGCTCCGCGGTCGGGACCGATCTCCGCGTTGCAGGTGGCCGCGCCGCCGCCGCCGAGCTCGTCGGCGAACACGACCTTGTTCGCCTTCTGGTTGAAGGTCGCCGAGTGCCAGAACGAGAAGTTCTCGTTGTCCTGGACACGGTCGATGACCTTCGGGTGCTCCGGGTCCGCGACGGAGAACAGGATGCCGTCGCCCATGCAGGCGCCGGCGGCCAGGTCCTCGCTCGGCAGGACAGTGATGTCGTGGCAGCCGGTGGTCTTGGAGACGCCCGGGTTGGTGGGCGAGCCCGGGTTGCCGCCGCCGTCGGGACCCTCGCCCGGGAACAGCACGGGGAAGCCGACGACCGCCGCCTTCTCGGGGGCGGAGCGCGGCACCTTGATGACGGAGATGCCGTCGTGCGGGGGCCGGCAGTCCGGGAAGGTTGCGCTCGGCGAGTACGAGGAGACGTAGACATAGACGTTCCTGCGCTCGGGCACCAGGGTGTGGGTGTGCGAGCCGCAGGCGGTCTCGACGGCGGCGACGTACTTCGGGTTCGTCTTGTCGCTGATGTCGAAGACCTTGATGCCCTCCCAGGAGGACTTCTCCGTCGCGGGCTGGCTGGTGCTGCTGCAACTGTCGTCGCTGCGCGAGGAGTCGGTCGACAGGAAGAGCAGGTCGCCGGAGACCGTGATGTCGTTCTGCGATCCCGGGCAGAGGACCTGGGCGACCGTCTTCGGGGCCTTCGGGTTGCCGATGTCGAAGATCCGGAAGCCGTCGAAGTTGCCGGCGAACGCGTACCTGCCCTGGAAGGCGAGGTCGGAGTTGAGGCTGGTCAGCGAGTCCTTGGGGATGTTGACGAGGTGCTCGATGTTGTCGGAGTGGACCACCTCGTCCTGGCCGGGTACGTCCCCGTCCTCGATGGCCTCCCGGACCTGTGCCCGGGTGCTCTCCGACACGCTCCTCTCCTTCGCAGGGCCGTCCCCGGGCTCGGGAATGGCCTCGGCCGGGCCCGCCGCGAGCAGCGAGGCCAGGAGACCTGCGGCCGCGGCGGCGACACCCAGCCGTCTGCGGCGGGTTCGGAGATCGTTCGACAGGATCACGGTTCCTCCCTAGCGCCGTTCACAGGAGAACGGTTCACGCACCACGCAGTATCGTCCTCGCCATGCACATACCAATAGAGGGAAACAAACCTGCAACGAAGAATTTTGATCACTAACGCTCAGAAGCGTGCTAGGACGGTCATCGCACACCACGGTGCACTCGACACGCTGTGCCTCAGGAGGTCGCTGTGTTCTTCCGCCGCCCGTCCCGCCGGTCCGGCGCGGCCCTCGCCCCCGTCGCCTCGGCCACGCCGGCCGCCCTGGCCGGGCTGGTCGCCGCGGCCGTGCTCGGCCTCACGGGCTGCGACTCCGGCCCCGGCACGGAGGCCGCCGGGGCGAGCGGCCCTTCGGTGATCGCGCCCGGCAGGCCCGGCGAGGACAACCGGACGCTCTCGCCCGACGAGGCCGAGGCGCGGCGCGGCGACGACTCCCCCAACGCGGCGGACGTCGCGTACGCCCGCATGATGATCCGGCACCACGCGCAGGCGCTGGAGATGACCGCGCTCGTCCCGGAACGCGCCGCGTCGACGAAGGTCGAGAAGCTCGCCGGGCGGATCGCGGCGGCCCAGGGCCCGGAGATCGGCGCCATGCGGGGCTGGCTCAAGAACCACGGCAAGAAGGAGCAGCCCGGGGCGCACGGCGGGCACGGCCACGCCGGGATGCCCGGCATGGTGAGCGAGACCCGGCTCAAGGATCTGCGCGCGGCCGACGGCGAGGCCTTCGACCGGCTCTTCCTCACCCTGATGATCACCCATCACGAGGGCGCGGTGACGATGGCCACGGATGTGAAGGGGCAGGGCAACAACGTGCAGATCGAGGAGATGGCCGACGACGTGATCGCGCAGCAGACGAGCGAGATCACGCGCATGCGCGAGCTGATGTGACCGGCCCCGGGGGGAGCGACGGCGCCCGGGGCCGCGCGCGGTTCAGTGGCGGGTGGGGCGGATGTGGCGGGGAGTCAGCAGCCCGGCGTCGCGGGCCCGCCCGATGAGCCGGAGCGCGGCACGCCGGTCGCGGCCGGTCGCGTTCATCACCGCGACGACGGGATCGGCGCCCTTCTCCTGAGCCGCGCGGTACTCGCGCGCCGCAAGACCCGTGGCGTGCTCGTCCGCGTCGCCGGCGTCCCCGGGGCGGCGCGCCACGCCGCACACCTCGGCGAGGGGTTCCTCCAGCCAGTCGGCGAGCCCGGCCAGGTCGTCGAGGGAGAGCGCCGGGCAGGCCCGTACGTCCTCCAGGTACAGGCCGCGCCCGGACCGTACGGCCAGCGCCTCGACGTACGCCCCGTCGGCGAACTCCAGCCGGACGTCGAACCACGCCGTGGTCCCCTCGCCCGTCCGCACCTCCCACGCGGGCCGCACGGAGACGGCCCCGTCCGCCGGGCGGCGTCCGGACAGATGAAGAGAAGATGCTTCAGGCACACACGGAAAGTAACCGCATCATCACATTCTCCACTGCGGAGACACGCGCCCCCGTCGGGCACTGCACCCTGCCGGCGGAGCGGTGCCGGTGCCATGCTGGAGGTGTCAGCGGCTCCTTGACGACCCCTCCGGTGAGGAGTTCCACCATGCTGCGTGTCGCCGTCGTCGGTTCCGGACCGAGCGGGTGCTACACCGCCCAGAGCCTGGTCGGGCGGGACCCCGACGTGCTCGTGGACGTCCTGGACCGGCTGCCGTGCCCGTACGGACTGGTGCGGTACGGCGTGGCGCCCGACCACGAGAAGATCAAGTCGCTGCAGGGCAGCCTGCGGGCGGTGCTGGAGCACGAGCGCGTGCGGTTCCTCGGCGGGGTGCGGATCGGCGGGCCGGGAGGCGTGCCGGCCGCCCGGCTGCGGGAGCTGTACCACGCGGTGGTGTACTGCGTGGGCGCCGCCACCGACCGGCGCCTCGGCATCCCGGGCGAGGACCTGCCGGGCAGTTGGTCGGCGACCGAGTTCGTGTCCTGGTACAGCGCCCATCCCGACACCCCCACCGCCGGGGACTTCGTGGAGTTCCTGCGCGGGGCGCGGTCCGCGGTCGTCATCGGCGTGGGCAACGTCGCCGTGGACGTGGCCCGCATCCTGGTCCGCCCGGCGGCGGACCTGGCCCGCACCGACATGCCGCACCCCGCGCTCACCGCGCTCGCCGGAAGCCGGGTCGAGGACGTCCACATGGTCGGCCGGCGCGGCCCCTCCCAGGCCCGGTTCACCACCAGGGAACTGCGGGAGCTGGGCACGCTGCTGCCGGGGGCCGGAGTGGTCGTGGACCCGGCGGAGCTGGCCGGGGACCCGGCGTTCACCGACCCCTCGGCCCTGCCCGCCGCCCTGCGCCGCAACGTCGAGGTGCTGCGCGGCTGGGCCGGCGCGCCGCCCACGCCCGCCGGGCGGCGGCTGCGCATGCGTTTCTTCCTGCGTCCGGTGGAGGTGCTCGGGGCGGACGGGCGGGTGGCCGGGGTGCGCTTCGAGCGGACCGTGCCGGACGGCCGGGGCGGTGTCACGGGAACCGGCCGGTACGAGGACGTCGAGGCACAGGTGGTGCTGCGGTCGGTGGGCTACCGGGGAGTGCCGCTCGACGGTCTGCCGTTCGACTCGGCGAACGGCACGGTGCCGCATCGGGCGGGGCGGGTCCTGCGCGACGGCGCGGTCGCGCCGGGCGAGTACGTGGCCGGCTGGATCAAGCGCGGCCCGACCGGGGTGATCGGCAGCAACCGCCCCTGCGCCAAGGAAACGGTGATGTCGCTGCTGGAGGACGCCGACGCACTCGCCCGCCGTGGCCCGTCGGCGGATCCGGTGGAGGCGTTGCGGGCCGCCGGGGCGGAGCCGGTCGGCTGGGGCGGCTGGCGGGCGATCGAACGGGCCGAGGCCGAGCTGGGGGCGTCGCTCGGGCGCGGCGTGGTCAAGCTGCCCGACTGGGACGCGCTGCGGACGGCGGTACGGACCGCGGGGGCGTAGCGGGGCACGACGGGCGCAGCGAGGGCATGACGGGGACGCCGGGGGTACGGCGGGGGCACCGGGGGCGCGGCTCCTCGCCGTCGGCTGCCGGCGTACCCGGTGGCGTGCGGCTGCCGATCACGCCGGGCCGGACGTTCACGGCGGTCTGCGCCCACGGCGCCGCTCGACCCGGAGGGGCGTCCGGCGTCGCTACGGCCGGTACTCCGTGGGCGTCCCGACGGTGGTCACGTCTTGCTCCTCCCGCGCTCCCCCGCGGTCACGGTGCGCGTCAGTTCCCGCCGGTAGTCGGCGTACGCGGTGCGCAGGGCCGGGCCCGGCCAGTCGGCGGGCAGCAGTTCGGGCGGCAGGACCGGGTCGGTGAGCAGGTGCCGTACGACGGCCGCATAGGCGGCGAGCCGGGCGGCGGGCCGGTCCTCGCCCCCGGCATGACGGTCGCGGCCTTCGACGCGGACGCCGTGCTCTTCACGGCCGCCAAAGCCCCCTCCGACCCGGACGCCGTGCTCTTCGCCACCGCCCATGTCCGCTCCGACCCGGACGCCGTGGCCCTCACCGCCGCCCACATCCCCTTCGCTCCGGGCTCCGTGGCCCTCACCGCCGTTCACGCGTCCTTCGGCGCGGGCGTCGTGCCCTTCGGTGCGGCGGAGGGGGCCCCCGGCCCGGTCCGGCAGTCCCTCACTGCCGCCGGCGCGGCCTTCGGCACGGCCGACGTGCCGGAGCAGCGCGCGGGCCGTGGCCGCCCAGGCATCGAGGGGCCACAGCACGGCAGCCGTCTCGCGCGCGGGGCGCGCGGGGCGGGCCGTGCAGTACTCGGCCACCCCGTGGAGGTCGTCGGGGAGCGGACGGCGCAGGTTGGCGGGGCGCAGCCAGACGCCCTCGCGGAGTTCGGCGAGCCGCAGGGCCGTCAGCCGGGTGCGCAGCTCTGCGCGTTCGGCGGGACCGCGGCCCGTCGCGGTGATCACGACCATCTCCCAGTCGCCGTCCCAGGCGCGCGTACGGGGCGCCACGGCCTCGTCCTGGCGGAGCCGGCGCTCCAGGAGCCGGTCGCTCAGCCGGTATCCGGTCTCCGTGCGCCGCAGGTCACCGGCGGCAACCATGCGGCTGAGCGCGGCGCGCAGCGTGGAGCCACCGACGTCGAACCGCTCGACCGCGCGGGTCAGTTCGCGCGCCGGAAGTCCGGCGGGGTCGGTGCCCAGCAGCAGACTGAGCACGACCGACCGCGCGGACAGCGGACGCGGTACGGGCTCGCCGGGCCGGTCCGGCACGTTTCGGCGCATGGCCCCGTACTGTACGGGCCCGATTTCGGCGTTGCATCATTGCTGCGACCGTATGGATAGTGCAACACTCTGGGTATGGCCTCGACTCTCGCGCAGTTCCCGCACCCCGGACCCGGGGAGTACGACGGACCGGACACGCACGCCGTGACCAACCAGCCTCCTCTCCCCGCGCCGTACGACGCGTCCGACGACACGGCACTCCTGGAGGGGCTGCGGCGGGAGGGCGCCGGCTGGGCCGAGGAGGACCTCAGGCGCCTCGGGAAGCGGGCGGGCAGCGTCGAGGCGCAGGAGTGGGGCGAGCTGGCGAACCGGCACGAGCCGGTGCTGCGCACCCACGACCGGTACGGCCGTCGCGTCGACGAGGTCGACTTCCACCCGAGCTGGCACCGCCTGATGCGCACGGCGGTCGCCGAGGGCCTGGCGGGCGCGCCGTGGGCGGACGACCGGCCCGGCGCGCACGTCGCGCGGACCGCGGGCGGCCTGGTGTGGGGTCACACGGAGGCCGGGCACGGCTGCCCGACGTCCATGACGTACGCCGCCGTGCCCGCGCTGCGCGCGCAGCCGGAGCTGGCGAAGGTGTACGAGCCGCTGCTGACGAGCCGGGAGTACGACCCGGTGCTGCGGGTGCCGACGGAGAAGCGCGGACTGCTCGCGGGCATGGGCATGACCGAGAAGCAGGGCGGCTCGGACGTGCGGACCAACACGACGACGGCCACCCCCACCGCCGAGCCCGGGGTGTACCGGCTGCGCGGGCACAAGTGGTTCACGTCGGCGCCGATGTGCGACGTGTTCCTGGTTCTGGCGCAGGCGCCGGGCGGGCTGTCGTGCTTCCTGGTGCCGCGCGTGCTGCCCGACGGCACCCGCAACCCGTTCCGCATCCAGCGGCTGAAGGACAAGCTGGGCAACCGGTCCAACGCCTCCTCCGAGCCCGAGTTCGACGGGACGGTGGCGTGGCTGGTGGGGCCCGAGGGCCGGGGCGTCAAGACCATCATCGAGATGGTCAACTGCACCCGCCTGGACTGTGTGATGGCGTCGGCGACGCTGATGCGCAAGACGCTCGTGGAGGCCGGGCACCATGTGCGTCACCGCAGCGCGTTCGGCGCGCGGCTCATCGACCAGCCGCTGATGCGGAACGTGCTGGCTGACCTGGCGCTGGAGTCGGAGGCCGCGACGACGCTCACACTGCGGCTCGCGGGCGCCGCCGACCGCGCCGCGCGCGGGGACGCGGGCGAGATCGCGTTCCGGCGGATCGCGACGGCCGTCGGCAAGTACTGGGTCACCAAGCGCGGCCCGGCCTTCACGGCCGAGGCCCTGGAGTGCCTGGGCGGCAACGGCTACGTGGAGGAGTCGGGCATGCCGCGCCATTACCGGGAGGCGCCGCTGCTGTCGATCTGGGAGGGCTCGGGGAACGTCAACGCGCTCGACGTGCTGCGGGCGCTGGGCCGGGAGCCCTCGGCCGCGGAGGCGCTGTTCACGGAACTGGCGGCGGCGCGCGGCGCGGACGCCCGCCTGGACGCGGCCGTGACCCGGCTGAAGGACCGGCTGGCCGTGGCCTCCCAGACGGGCGCCCGGCGGCTCGTGGAGCTGATGGCCCTCACCCTTCAGGCCTCCCTGCTGGTGCGGCACGCGCCGCCCGCCGTCGCCGACGCCTTCTGCGCGACCCGGCTGGGCGGCGACTGGGGGCACTCCTTCGGCACGCTGCCGGACGGCGCCGACCTGACGGCGGTCCTCACCCGCGCGCTGCCCGCGGCCTGACGGGCCGGGCCGGTCTCCCGACACCCCCTTTGACCTGCGGCGGAGCCCGCTGGGCGGGTGAGTGTCAGTGGTGGGGTGCAGACTGGCCCGTGTCCGAGACGAAGGCGTCGAAGGCGACGCCGCGGAGGTGTGTGGCATGACCGAGGTCCTGCTTGCCGTGGGCACGCGCAAAGGTCTGTTCATCGGGCGCCGGCGGGGCGGCGCCTGGGAATTCGACGCGAGTCCCTGCTTCAACGCCCAGGCGGTCTACTCGGTCGCCCTCGACACCCGGGGCGCCAGGCCGCGGCTGCTGGCCGGCGGTGACAGCGCGCACTGGGGTCCGTCGGTGTTCCACTCCGACGACCTGGGCCGGACGTGGACGGAACCGGCCCGGCCCGCGGTCAGGTTCCCCAAGGACACGGGCGCCTCCCTGGAGCGGGTGTGGCAACTGCACCCGTCGGCGGCGGAACCGGACGTGGTGTACGCGGGCACGGAACCGGCCGCGCTGTACCGCTCCGAGGACCGCGGCGAGAGCTTCGAGCTGGTCCGCCCGCTGTGGGAGCACCCCACGCGCTCGAAGTGGGTGCCGGGCGGTGGCGGTGAGGGGCTGCACACGGTCCTCACCGACCGGCGCGACCCGAGAGCGGTGACGGTCGCGGTCTCCACGGCGGGCGTGTTCCGCACGGCGGACGGCGGCGCGAGCTGGACGCCGTCCAACTCGGGCGTGTCCGCGGTGTTCCTGCCCGACCCGAACCCCGAGTTCGGGCAGTGTGTGCACAAGGTCGCGCGGGACGCGGCGAACCCGGACCGGCTGTATCTCCAGAACCACTGGGGCGTGTACCGCAGCGACGACGCGGGCGGGCGGTGGACGGACATCGGCGAGGGCCTGCCGTCCACGTTCGGTTTCGCGGCGGTCGCCCATCCGCACCGCGGGGACACGGCGTACGTCTTCCCGATCAACGCCGACTCGGACCGGGTGCCCGCGGGGCGGCGCTGCCGGGTGTTCCGTACGGCCGACGCGGGCCGCTCGTGGGAGCCGCTGTCGACGGGCCTGCCCCAGGAGGACCACTACGGCACGGTGCTGCGGGACGCGATGTGCACGGACGACGCGGAGACGGCCGGCGTGTACTTCGGCAACCGCAACGGCGAGCTGTTCGCCTCCGCCGACGACGGCGACACCTGGCGGCAGCTCGCCGCGCACCTGCCGGACGTGCTGTGCGTACGGGCCGCGGTGGTCGCATGACGACAGCTCCCGTCACACCGCAGCGGCGTGACGCCGACACACAGGCCGCCACGGCGGCGCGACAGCGGTAGGCAGGTCGCCACGGCGGCGTCGCGGGAGCTTGGACACCACGCCGCCGTGACGGCGGTACGCGGGTCGCCACGGCGGCGTGATGAGAGTGCCCGAGGCTCCACAGCGGCGATGACGGCACCACACGGGCCGCCGCGGCGGCGTGACGGGAGTGCACGGGGCACCGCGGCGGCGATGACGGCACCCCACAGATCGCCCCGGCAGACTTGGGGCAGCGCCCGGGGGGCCACGGCGGGATGGCGGCAGCACGCGGGCCGCTGTGACCCGACGGCCGGCACTGTACGAGCCGCCGTGCCGGGTGGTCGCCGCCACCACCCGGCACGGCAACGGCGGGTCCGGGCGCGTGAGTCGGCGGCCCGGTCCCGGCCGCGGGGGCCTTGGGCCACGGCTTGATCCACGCCGCCCGTGCGGCAGTAGGGTGACGCCCGTGGCACCACGACCCTTGAACGAAACCGTCGAAGAAGGCTGGGCGAAGGCCCTCGAACCCGTCGCCGGGCGGATCGCCGCCATGGGTGACTTCCTGCGGGGCGAGATCGCGGCCGGACGCACCTACCTGCCGGCCGGGCGGAACGTCCTGCGGGCCTTCCAGCAGCCCTTCGACGACGTACGCGTCCTCATCGTCGGCCAGGACCCCTACCCGACTCCGGGGCACGCGGTGGGACTGTCCTTCTCCGTCGCACCCGACGTACGGCCGCTGCCCGGCAGCCTCGTCAACATCTTCCGGGAGCTGACCGCCGACCTGGGAGTGCCCCAGCCCTCCGACGGCGACCTGACACCGTGGACGCGCCAGGGCGTCCTGCTGCTCAACAAGGCGCTCACCACCGCGCCGCGCCGCCCGGCCGCGCACCGCGGCAAGGGCTGGGAGGACGTCACCGAACAGGCCATCCGCGCACTCGCGGCTCGCGGCAAGCCGCTGGTGTCCATCCTGTGGGGCCGCGACGCGCGCAACGTGCGCCCGCTGCTCGGCGACCTCCCCGCGATCGAGTCCGCCCACCCGTCCCCCATGTCCGCCGAGCGGGGCTTCTTCGGCTCGCGTCCGTTCAGCCGCGCCAACGACCTCCTGATCCGGCAGGGGGCCCAGCCGGTGGACTGGCGGCTGCCGTGAGCACGGCGGCGACCGGCACGGCGGAGCCGCGCGAGGGCCGGGCGGGGTTCCTCGCGGTGGACTCCGGGGGGTCCGGGGTGCGCGTCGTCGTCGGGGTCCCCGGACAGGGCCCGCCGGCCCGTTGGCAGTCGCGGGAGCCGGTGCGTACCGGTGCCCGGGGGATCGACCCCGGGCACCTGCTGGAGCAACTGGTGCCCGCCGCGCGGGCACTGGCCGAGGAGACCGGTGCCGCCCGGCTGGAGACGGCCGCCGTCGGCGCCGCCGGAATGGCCTCGCTCGGCGACGCCCTGCGAGCCGAGCTGCCGACGGCGCTCGCGCGCGAGCTGGGGGTGCGGGCGCTCGCCCTGGCGGCCGACGCCGTCACCGCGTACGTCGGCGCACTCGGCCCGCGCCCCGGCGCGGTGGTCGCCGCCGGTACGGGCCTGATCGCCGTCGGCACCGACCTGACCGCGTGGCGCCGCGCCGACGGCTGGGGGCACCTGCTGGGCGACTGCGGCGGCGGCGCCTGGATCGGCCGGGCCGGGCTGGAGGCCGCGCTGCGCGCCCACGACGGCCGCGAGGACGGCTCGGCCGGCCTGCGGGCCCGCGCCGAGGAACGCTTCGGGCCGCTCCCCGCGCTGCCCGGCGCGCTCTACCCGCGCGCCGACCGGGCCGCCGTACTCGCCTCCTTCGCCCCCGACGTGGCCGCCTGCGCCGGCACCGACCCGGTCGCCGCCGACATCCTGCGGGCCGCGGCCCGGCACATCGCCGACTCCGCGTCGGCGGTCTGCCCGCCCGCCGGTGAACCCCGGGTCGCCCTCACCGGCGGTCTGCTGAACGTCGGCGCACCGCTCCTCGGCCCCCTGGCGGAGGAACTGGCGAAGCGGCTGCCGCACGCGGTCCGGGTCGCGGCCGAAGGTGATCCGCTGCACGGCTCCGTCCGTATCGCGACCGACCTCGCGACCGGCTCGCTCACGCTCCCCGCCGACGGCGTCATGCTCCATCTCACGGCCGGAACCGGATGACCGAAAACAGTCGCTGAGTCCGGCGGCGCCTTTCCCGCGACTCCGCCTCCAAACGGAGGAAACCCCCCGATCACCGTCGATCGTTTCCGATTCGTACGTTACTCATCAGACAAAACCGGACGGATGCCGCTCACCTGCACCCTCTCCGAACAGAGAAGCCCAGGAAGCAAGTAACATGCGGCGCCATGAGCTCCCCCACTGGGCCCGCGTCCGGCCTGCCAGTACGAATGCCGCGCCCCCGTCAGCCCGGACGGCACCGCCGTCCCGAGCCGCTGGCGGCTCCCGAGGGCGCGCCCGCGCTCGTCCTCGCGGTGCCGGGCACACCCGGCCCCGCCATCCGCAGCCTCGCCGAGGAGGTCGTGAGCATCGCGCGCTCCGAGCTT
>DASTDN010000136.1:0-10429 GCA_035710365.1 Streptomyces sp.
GGGTCCACCCGCCCGGGGACATGCGTGGGGGCGGGTGCCCGGCCGGACACCCGCCCCCACGCCCCTACGGGTCCGCCCCGGGCGTTACGGCGTGACCTTCTCCAGGGCCACGCTGCCCGCGCCCGCGACGGTGCCGCGCGCGTTGAGCAACTGGACCCGGCCGAAGAACTCGCGTCCCTCGGGGGCCGCCGCGGCGGCGGTGACGCTCGCGGTGACCGTCGCCGTTTCGCCCGTGCCGATCTTCACCGGGGTGGAGTCGTCCACGGAGACCGTGCCGAGCGAGGCGGAGAAGAACACGTCCCGGTAGTCGTACGCGGTCGTGCCGGCGGGCACGGCGTAGCCGACGACCTCGACCGTGTACGTGCCGGCGTCCGGCGCCGGGATGGAGACGGCCTCCTCCGAGTCGCCGTCGGCGGAGCTGCCGACCTCGTGGCCGTCCGCGTCGTACACGGCCAGGTCCAGGTCGGCGGCCGTGTCGGAGACGCCGCCGATGGCGACGTCCAGGGACTCGGCGCCCGCGGGCACCTCGACCGTGGTGGTCCGCGTCTCGCCCTGCTCGATGCCCGGGCGGGACGCCTCGGCGGAACCGAGCGGGCCGCCGGTGAGCTTGCCGTCGAGGGCGGCGAAGCCGTTCGTCACCTTCCAGGACGCCTCGACCGGCTCGCCGACCTTCGCCTCGGGGACGGTGACCGTCTCCGGGTCGAAGGACGCGCCGAGGACGGCGACGTCCAGCTCGTACGGGTTGTCGAGCATCGGCGACGTACGGCGCGACTCGACCTCGATCTCCCACACACCGGCCTGCGGGTCGGCGTACGCGCGCAGGTCGGGGCGGCAGGTGTTGGCCGGGTTGGCGTAGTCCGGGTAGCAGTTGACCGTCGAGGTCGGGTCGGACGGGACGCCGTACGGGTGGATCGAGATGAAGCGGGTCTGGCTCCTGTCCCGCAGGCCGTTCAGGGCGACCTCCAGGGTGCGGGCGCCCTCGGGGACGGTCACGAAGTACGACGTGGTGCTGTTGCGCTGCACCGAGCCCGACGCGGCGAACGTGGAGTCGACCGGGGACGCGGCGACCACCGTGGCCAGGATCTGCCGGTCGGTGCCCTCGGTGCGCGGGTCGTCCACTTCGAGGATGGCGCTCTTGATGCCGCCGGAGCGCGGCGCGGCCTGCACCTTGACGGTGACGGGCGTGTCCAGCGGCAGCGCGACCTTGTCGGAGCCGACGATCCGGAACGTGCGGGCGGCGTTGTTCGCCAGGCGCAGCTCGTGCCGGGCCACCCCCTCGGGACCGGAGGTACGCATCAGCGTGATCTCGTACGTCTTCTTCTGGCCGGCCTTCAGGCCGCCCTCGCGGTCGTAGAGACCGGTGCCGAAGCCCGGGGTCTTCAGGAACTGGTCGATCGCGGTGTCGACCGGCGCCTTCACCATGTACCGGCGGGCGTCCACACCGCGCCGGATCGTGTCCCAGGCGTCCTCGACGTCGATCAGGCCGGCGCCTTCCTCGTACGCCTGGACGCCGCGGATGTGGTCGGCGGTCGAGGTGAGGGCGGTGCGCAGCTTCGCGGGCGTCAGGTCGATGCCCTTCCGCTTGGCGGCGCTCAGGAGCAGTGCCGAGGCGCCCGCGGCCTGCGGGGAGGCCATCGAGGTGCCCTGGAGCATCGAGTAGCCGGGCGGCAGGTCGTACCCGGCCTCGGCGACCGGGCCGCCGGGCAGCCAGGTCTGCGTGGTGTTGACGGCGGCGCCGGGCGCGGTCAGCGTCGGCGTGAAGCCGCCGTCCTCGCGCGGGCCGCGCGAGGAGAACGGCATCATCGCGTACCGCTTCTCCACGACGGAGCCGTAGTTGGCGGCCCACGTCTCGCGGGAGACGGACGCGCCGACGGAGATGACCTTGTCGGCGAGGCCCGGGTCGCCGATGGTGTTGGCGCCGGGGCCGGAGTTGCCCGCGGAGATCACCAACTGCACGTTGTAGTCGTCGATGAGGCGCGTGTACAGCTCGGCGCGGGCGTTGTTGCCGTCGTTCAGCGCGGGCAGGCCGCCGATCGACATGTTGACGATGTCCACGCCGCGCCGGGTGACGAGGTCGATCATGCCCTCGGTGAGCGCGATGTTGGTGCAGCCGCCGCTCCAGGTGCAGGCGCGCGAGGAGACCAGCTTGGCGCCGGGGGCGGCGCCGTTCATCCGGCCGCCGAACAGGCCGTTGGCGGCGGTGATGCCGGCGACGTGCGTGCCGTGCTCGGACTGGATGACGCCGATGTTGATGTAGTCGGCCTTGGCGTCGCCGTCGTGGTAGACGACGTCCTTGCGGATCTCCACGACGAACGGGATGCGCTCGGCGATGGCGGTCGCCGGGTCGTCCGTGCCGAAGTACCCGACCTGGTGGCCGTCCTTGTACGGCTTCATCGCGGTGTCGTCGGTGAAGTCGAGGTCGTCGTCCAGGTCGACGCGGACGGTCCCGGAGGCGGCGTCGTACAGCACGCCCCAGATGTCCGACGTGTCGCCGTCGCGGTTCAGGTCGCCGGCCATGTCGCCACCGGTGGTGGCGGACTCGGAGAAGTAGGTGAACTTGTAGGTGCCCGCGGGGGCCTTGAACGTCTGGATGCCCTGGCTCACGGTGGAAGCGGAGAACGACGGGCCGCTGACCGAGGTCGACATCCGCCGCCAGGTGCCGTCGCCGTCGACGACCGGGTCGGTCGCGGTGACCCAGTCGACGATCTTGCGCTCGCCGGTCGTGGTCCTCTGCAGCGCCGGGTGGCCGAGGTCGACACCGGAGTCGAGGATGCCGATGGTGACGCCGCGGCCGTCCGCCTTCGGGTGGTCCTCGACGAAGTCGACGGCGCCCGTCTCGAAGGACGGGTTGTACGGGTTCTCGGCGGGGGTCTTCCTGCCCGGTGCGGGGTAGGTGCCCGTCTTCTTGGCGGTGGCGCCCTCGGCGCGGTCCGCGGCCGGAGCCGGGTCGTCCAGCGGGATCTCGTCGCGCAGGTCGATGCCGTGCACGGAGGACAGCTTGGCGGCGGCGGCGATGGCCGCGTCCGCCTTCGAGGTGGGGACGGTGGCGCGGACGTAGCCGAGCTTGTCGTGGCTGAGGCCCACGAAGCCGCCCTTGACCGCGTCCAGTTGCCCGGCGACCTGCTCGGTCCGGCCGGGCGCGGTCGCGATCATCATCGTGACGTTCTTCTCGCCGTCGGCCTTCGCCTCGGCGAGCAGGTCCGCGTCGGCGGAACCGAGCTTGTCGTGCGCCGACTTGACGTGGCCGCTCCCGGCCGGGGACGGCTCGCCGGCCGAGAAGGCCATGGGTATGGGACCGGCCGCGGACAGCGCGGCCACCAGACCCGCGGCCACGGCGATCCGGGCCACGCGTCTCGCGCCCGTTGTCGGAGCGCGCTCGGGTATGAAGGTCATCGGCATCCCTTGTAGGTAAAGGAACCAGCGTGGAGCGACAGGAGCCGACCGGCTCCGGCCGCGACGGTCCGGAATGCGACCCCGGACGATCGCTCAGCTTTACCCGAAGGAGGGAAGTTTGGGGAGAGTCGCCCGGACCGCGGTCCGCGTATGGCGTACATCCGCCATACGTCATCGGGGACGTAGGGGATGTGGCCGGTCAATTCGGCGTCCCCGATGTTCTGTTACGCGCGTAGTCCGATCTCCATACCGTGAGGGCGGCAGGATGGCTGGAATTCACCGGCGGGGATGGTGCGGGGCGGCCCGCACGAGCGGTGCGTCCGCGGCGCGAGGGTCCCGGGGCGGGGCTGAGGCCGCCGCGCCCCGGAGCCACCGCCGGTGAAGGGCTGAATCCCGCTCAACCGCCCGCCGCGCGGCAACCTCCGCCCCGTCCCCGCCGTCCTGCCCCGCGACCCCGCTCGCGCAGGCCGGGCGGGTGAGGACCGAAGGGGAGAGAACAGTGACCGCAGGCATGCGTACGACACTGACCGCCGTGACCGCGGCACTCGCCGCGACCGCCGTGGCCCTCTCGGTCGCGGTGGCCGCACCCGCCGCCGCGGCGCCCACGGCGTCCGCGACCGCCTCGGCGGACCACGAGGCGACCCGGCACGCGCTGCGGACCGCCGTCGCGGACGGAGTGCCGGGCGGGACCGCGACCGTGTGGGACGCCGGTGGCTCCTGGGCGGCGGCCGAGGGGGTCGGCGACCTCGCCACGGGCAGCCCGCGCGCACGGAACGACCGCTACCGGATCGGCAGCCTCACCAAGCCCTTCGTCGCCACCGTCGTCCTGCAACTGGAGGCCGAGGGGCGGCTGTCCCTCGACGACACGGTGGACCGGTGGCTGCCGGGCGTCGTCGAGGGCCACGGCCACGACGGGCGCCGCATCACCCTGCGCCAGCTCCTCAACCACACCAGCGGCGTCTACAGCTACACCGCGGACAAGGACTTCAGCCGCGCCCACTTCACCCGGGACGGCTTCTTCGAGCACCGCTACGACACCCTGGCCCCGGCGGATCTGGTCGCGGTCGCCATGTCCCACGCGCCCGACTTCGAGCCCGGCACCTCCTGGTACTACTCCAACACCAACTACGTCCTGGCGGGCATGGTCGTGGAGGAGGTCACCGGCCGTCCCTACGGCGAGGAGATCCGCCGCCGCGTCATCGAGCCCCTGGCCCTGGGCGCCACCTCCGTCCCGGGCCACCGCGTCACCGTCCAGCCCGTCGGCCGCGGGTACTCCCACCTGTCCCCGGACCCGGACGGCCCCGTCCACGACGTCACCGAGCTGAACCCGTCACTCGCCGGGGCGTCCGGCGAGATGATCTCCAGCGCGGGCGACCTCAACCGCTTCTTCACCGCCCTGCTGGGCGGCCGGCTGCTCCCGGAGCGGCAGTTGACCGAGATGACCACCACCGTCGCCGACACCGGCTACGGGCTGGGCCTGGTGAAGCGGACGCTGAGCTGCGGCGTCACCGTCTGGGGACACGACGGCACCATCCACGGCTTCTCGTCGGACGCCGTGGCCACCCGCGACGGCCGCCACGCCCTCGCGCTCAACTTCAACGCCGACTGGGCGAGCGGCGGCACCGCGGTCGTCGAGGCCGAGTTCTGCGGCGCGTAGCCGCCGCTACCGGGGCAGTACCAGCACATGGGCCGCCGGGTCCCGGTCCACCGCCGCCATCAGGGCCGTACGGATCACCATCGCCTGCTGTTCGGCGGCGTCCCGGAGCCTTCTCAGGGTCACGTGGACGACCGTGACGCCCAGGTGTTCCAGGTGTTCCCGCCTGCGGGACCGCTCCGACCCGGCGGCGTCGTCGCCGTCCGGGCGGGGCGTGCGGGTGTCCAGCTCCAGGGCCACCGACTGCTCCGGCCAGTAGGCATCGACGGCGCCCAGGCCGGGGCCGCCGGGCAGCCGCAGCTCGACGTTCCACACCGGGTCGGGGAGGCGGTGGTCCCGGACCATCGCGTACAGCCGGTCCTCCGCGACGGCCCGGCCCTCCGCGAGCAGCGCGTCGACCGCGCCCACGAGGTGGGGGCGGCCCAGCAGCCGGGCCCGGGACAGTTCGCGGACCAGCGCGGCCGGTTCGCAGTGGCCGTCGCGGACGGCCTCCGTCAGCAGGCGGCGCACCGCGACCGCGTCCGCCAGCTCCGCCACCGTGTCCGTCAGGGCCCGCGGCAGCGGCGCCACCGGCAGGCCCATGAGCCGCAGCGGTACGGGGGGCACCGCGGCGCGCAGGACGCGGGCGCAGCCCGCCGACCGCAGCCGGCGCAGCCGGGGGACCAGGACGTGGATCGTGTCCAGCGACGTCAGCGGGGGAGCACCGGCGAGGCCGTGCAGGGACAGCGCGGCCGGGCCGGTGAGCATCGCCTCCGTCTGCACGGGACCGGCCTGCCGCGCCGGGCCGCTCTGGGTCGGCACCCCGTCGGCGGGCCGCTCCCGCGTCGCGTACAGCAGCACCGCGTGCAGCCGCTCCTCGGCCGTCGGCGGGTCCGGGTGGAGCAGTACGACGCCGGGCAGGAGCCGCTGCCAGGGGCCGCCCGGCCGGCACCGCTCGTTGGTCTCGGCGGCGGTGACGCCCTGTGCGCGCAGCCGCGCGACCGTGCGGACCCGGCGGCGGACGTCGGCGGGGAGAACGGCGGGGAGCGGGGGGAGCGGAGTGTCGTTCATGTCCCGGGACTTTCCCGTGTCCGGGCGCTCCGCGTCCCTGCTGTTACAGGCTTGTCGACAAATCAGGACAAGCCGGGATGAAGGGATGTGTGTTCGGGTGGGGAAACCCCTGGTCCGGAGGGGCCGGGCCGGGGGTTACGGGGCAGTCCGTCCGCGTTCCGTAACGGTCCGGTTGAGCCGTCCCGGCGCCGGACGCCCCTCGGCGAGGCGGCCGGGGCCCGGAGGGACGGGCAGCGGCCCGGCGGGGTGGGCGCGCGGCGAGTCGGCCGGACGGCGGCCCGGCGGCGTGGACCGGTGGCGAGCCGGCCTGGCGACGGGGCAGCCGCATTACCGGTCCGCGGCGCGTCGGGGCAGCCGGGCGACGGCGTGGCCGCGCGGCGTGTCGGCCGAGCGACGGGGCGGCCCGCCGGGTGGCGGGGCGTCGCGCACGCCCCGCCGTCCCGCGTCCCGCGTCCGCCGTGCGGGGTCCGGAGCGCTGTCACCTCTCCGCTGCGGCGTCGCACGCCTGCCCGCGCAGGCCCCGTGCCAGGTCGTCCCGGGCCTCCAGCACCAGCCGGCGCAGCGCGGGCGCCGCGTCCGCGTGGGAGGCGAGCCACGCGTCCGTCGCGTCCAGCGTGTCCTGCGAGTCGCGCAGCGCCGGGAACAGCCCCCGCACCACGTCCATGCCGATCTGGATGGACCGCTCCGTCCACACCCGCTCGATCGCCGCGAAGTACTTCTCCGCGTACGGCGCGAGCAGGTCGCGCTGCGAGGGCTGCGCGAAGCCCGCGATGGTCGCCCCCACCAACGCGTTGGACAGCGCGTCCGAATCGACGACCTCCACCCACGCCCGCGCCTTCACCGCCCCGGACGGCCGGGCGGCCAGGCAGCGGACCTGGTGGCGCCTGCCGGACGCGGTGTCGTCCCGGGCGAGTTCCCCGGCGAGCACCCCCTCGTCCACGGCGCCGTGCGCGGCCAGCGGCTCCAGGAACGCCCAGCGCAGCTCCTGGTCGACCTCCAGGCCGTCGATCTTCTCGGTGCCCTCCAGCAGGTTCCGCAGCAGGGCGAGGTCGCTCTCCCCGGACGCCACCGCCGCGAGGAACCGGGCCCACGTGAGCTGCGGCTCGCCGCCCGGCTCCGCGGCCCGCAGCTCGCGCAGCGCGCCCTCGGCGAGCAGCCGCCCGCCCGTCTCCCGCCACCCGGGGGCCGCGTAGTGCACGAGCGCCGACTGCGCCCAGGCGTGCAGCATCTGGAGCACGCCGATGTCGGACTCGCGGCCCGCGAACCGCAGCACGAGGTCCACGAAGTCCCGCGCGGGCAGCAGCGCGTCCCGCGTCATGTTCCACAGCGCCGACCAGCACAGCGCGCGGGCCAGCGGGTCGGTGAGCGCGCCCAGGTGCTCGCGCAGCGTGGCCAGCGACGTCGCGTCGAAGCGGATCTTGCAGTACGTCAGGTCGTCGTCGTTGACCAGCACCAGCTCGGGGGCCTCGGCGCCCGCCAGTTCCTCGAGAAGGGTGCGCGGGCCGTCCACGTCGGCCTCGGCGCGCGCGTACCGGACGAGGGCGCCCCCGGCGTCGCGCCGGTACAGGCCCATCGCGACCCGGTGCGGGCGCAGCCGCGGGTGGGACTCGGCGGCCTCCTGCACCACCGCCAGCTCCGCCACCCGGCCGTCCGGGTCCAGCAGCACCTGCGGGGTGAGGGAGTTGACCCCGGCCGTCTGCAGCCAGGACCGCGACCAGGCGGCCATGTCCCGGCCGCTGGTCTCCTCCAGCACCGCCAGCAGGTCACCGAGGCGCGTGTTGCCGTACGCGTGCCGCTTGAAGTAGCGCCGGGCGCCCTCCAGGAACGCGTCCTGGCCGACGTACGCCACGAGCTGCTTGAGGACGCTGGCGCCCTTGGCGTACGTGATGCCGTCGAAGTTCAGCTTGGCGTCCTGCAGGTCGCGGATGTCCGCGGTGATGGGGTGCGTGGAGGGCAACTGGTCCGCGCGGTACGCCCACGACTTGCGGCGGTTGGCGAAGGTGATCCAGCCGTCGGTGAAGCGGGTCGCGCCGACCAGGGAGAACGCGCCCATGAAGTCCGCGAAGGACTCCTTCAGCCACAGGTCGTCCCACCACTCCATGGTGACGAGGTCGCCGAACCACATGTGCGCCATCTCGTGCAGGATCACGTTGGCGCGGGCCTCGTACGAGGCCTGCGTGACCTTGCCGCGGAAGATGAACTCCTCCCGGAAGGTCACCAGGCCCGGGTTCTCCATCGCGCCGAGGTTGTACTCCGGCACGAACGCCTGGTCGTACTTGCCGAAGGGGTACGGGTAGTCGAAGTGCTCGTGGAAGAAGTCCAGCCCCTGCTTCGTCACCAGGAACACGTCGTCGGCGTCGAAGTGCGGGGCGAGGCCCTTGCGGCACATCGCGCCGAGCGGGATCTCCAGCCGCGTGCCGTCCGCGAGCACCCGCTCGTAGGAGTCCGTGACGTAGTGGTAGGGGCCCGCCACCACGCACGTGATGTACGTCGAGATCGGCTTCGTCTCCGCGAACCGCCACACCGTGCCCGCCTGCCCGCCACCGCCCTTCTGCGGAAGCGCCTCGCGCCTTCCTTCCAGGCGTTCGCCGGTGCCGTTGCTCCACACGGTCCACTCCTGCGGCGCCCGCACCTCGAAGCGGAACGGCGCCTTGAGGTCGGGCTGCTCGAAGTTCGCGAACACCCGGCGGGAGTCGGCCGGCTCGTACTGCGTGTACAGGTAGACCTCGCCGTCCTCCGGGTCGACGAAGCGGTGCAGGCCCTCGCCCGTGCGGGAGTAGGCGCACTGGGCGTCCACGATCAGCTCGTTGTCGGCGGCCAGGTCCTCCAGCACGATGCGGGAGCCGTCGAACACCTCGCTCGGGTCGAGGTCGCGGCCGTTGAGCGACAGCGCCGTCACGCTCGGCGCGATCAGGTCGGCGAAGCTGGACGCGCCCGGCTCGGCGCAGCGGAAGCGGATCGTGGTGACCGAGCGGAAGGTGCGCGGCCCGTTCCCGGGGCCCTCGTCCCCGCCGACGGCGGAACGCACGTCGAGGGACACGTCGTACCCGTCGACGGACAGCAGGGCGGCCCGCTCCCGGGCCTCGTCGCGGGACAGATTCTCACCGGGCACGGCGGCACTCCCTCGGAATGGTTCCGGATGGTTCTGATGGGTTCACGGGCTGGTTTCACCATGTGGGACGGCACCGATCCTGCCATGCGGCCCCGACACGCAGCAGCCGGGAATCGCGCGGGGCCGTCCACGGCACGCCGGGGAATGCGCCCGGACGCTCCCGGTGTTGCGTGAGACACAGAGACCGTGACCGAGGAGAACCATGTCCGAGACCGCCTCCGCCAAGACCCCCGTCGACTTCTGGTTCGACCCGCTGTGCCCCTGGGCCTGGATGACCTCCCGCTGGGTGCTGGAGGTGGAGAAGGTCCGCGACATCGAGGTCCGCTGGCACCTGATGAGCCTCGGTGTCCTCAACGAGGACAAGCTGGACACCGTGAACGAGGGCTACCGGCAGTGGCTCACCACGAAGGCCTGGGGCCCGGTCCGCGTGGTCGTCGCCGCGCAGGAGGAGCACGGCCCCGAGGTGCTCGGCGCCCTCTACACCGCGATCGGCACCCGCGTGCACAACAACGGCGAGGACTCCGGCAGGGAGACCGTCGGCGCCGCCCTGAAGGAGGTCGGCCTGCCCGAGTCCCTCCTGGACCACTGGGACGGCACCCCCTACGAGCCCCAGCTCCGCGCCTCCCACAAGGAGGGCATCGACAAGGTCGGCCAGGACGTCGGCACGCCCGTCATCGCGGTGCCCGGAGCCGACGGCGGGCAGATCGCCTTCTTCGGCCCCGTGGTCACCCCGGCCCCCAAGGGCGAGGACGCCGCCAAGCTGTGGGACGGCACCCTCCTGGTCGCCTCCGTGCCGGGCTTCTACGAGCTCAAGCGCACCCGCACGAAGGGGCCGGACTTCAGCAACCTGTAGGGCCGCCGCCGCGGGGCGCCCCGGCGCACGAGTCCCCGGACTCGTCCACCGGGGCGCCCCGGTGCGTACGGGCCGGAGGTGGCACACCATCCGCCGACATAGGACGATGTGCACGAAACGCGACCGACCCGGAAGCGAGCCACCCATGGCGGAGATCGACAGCTCCGTGCCCCACTCGGCCCGGATCTGGAACTACTGGCTCGGCGGCAAGGACCACTACCCGGTGGACGAGGCGGCGGGCGACGCCTACACCGCGGTCTTCCCCGGCATCGTCACCATCGCCCGCTCCAGCCGCGCCTTCCTGCGCCGCAACATCACGTATCTCGTCTCCGAGGCGGGCATCCGGCAATTCCTGGACATAGGCACC
>DASTDN010000137.1:0-2697 GCA_035710365.1 Streptomyces sp.
GGGACGTGCGCGCGCTGGAGGCAGAAGGACTCCTCGACCGCCGGCACGGCGGTGCGGTACTGCCGGGCGGTTTCACGCGGGAGTCCGGCTTTCCGCAGAAGTCCCATCTCGCGACCGCCGAGAAGACGGCCATCGCCGACCTCGCCGCGGGCATGGTCTCGGAGGGTGAGGCCGTCGTCGTGGGGGCGGGCACCACCACGCAGGAGCTGGCGCGCCGGCTGGCCCGGGTGCCCGGCCTGACCGTCGTCACCAACTCCCTGCTCGTCGCCCAGGCCCTCGCCCACGCCAACCGTGTCGAGGTCGTGATGACCGGCGGCACGCTCCGCGGCTCCAACTACGCCCTGGTCGGGTCGGGCGCGGAGCAGTCCCTCCAGGGGCTGCGGGTCTCCCGGGCCTTCCTGTCGGGCAGCGGGCTGACCGCCGAGCGCGGGCTGTCCACGTCCAACATGCTGTCGGCGTCCGTGGACCGGGCGCTGGTGCAGGCCGCCGCCGAGGTGGTGGTCCTCGCCGACCACTCCAAGCTGGGCACGGACACCATGTTCCAGACCGTGCCCACGGAACTCATCACCCGGCTCGTCACCGACGAGCCCCCGGGCCACGACGACCGCGCGGGCACCGAACTCCAGGCCCTCGCCGACCAAGGTGTACAGATCTGCGTGGCGGGCGCCTCCGGCCCGGGGGCGGCGGGCCCGTCCGGCGACACGGGCCCGGCGGGCCGCCGCCGCCGTGACGTGCCGGTCCCCGGGCCGCGCCGCCAGGTGCCGGGCGCGGGGCTGCGCAGCGCGGGAGGCCTGGGCGACCAGTCCGCCGGACAGGACCGCGCCAGGGTCGCCGACCTGCGCCGCCGCTAGACGTCCCGGTCACGAGCGCTGTCGGGGCGCCCGTGACCGGCCCGTCCCGGCGGGCGGACGTACGACAGCGCCCGGCCGGTCCCCCGTGGACCGGCCGGGCGCTGTCACTGTCACCGTCGTACGGGTGTCAGTCCTTGATCTCGCAGATCACGGCGCCGGAGGTGAGGGAGGCGCCGACCTCGGCGGCCAGGCCCTTGACGGTGCCGGACCGGTGCGCGTTGAGGGGCTGCTCCATCTTCATGGCCTCCAGGACGACGACCAGGTCGCCCTCCTTGACCTCCTGGCCCTCCTCCACGGCCACCTTGACGATGGTGCCCTGCATCGGGGAGGCGAGGGTGTCGCCCGAGGCGGCGGGGCCGGACTTCTTGGCCGCGCGGCGCTTCGGCTTGGCCCCGGCGGCCAGACCCGTGCGGGCCAGGCTCATGCCGAGCGAGGCGGGCAGCGAGACCTCCAGGCGCTTCCCGCCGACCTCGACGACGACCGTCTCACGGCCGGCGTCCTCGTCGGCCTCCGCGTCCGCGGAGCCGCTGAAGGGCTTGATGTCGTTGACGAACTCGGTCTCGATCCAGCGGGTGTGGACCGTGAACGGATCGGCCGAACCGGTGAGCTCCGGCGCGAACGCCGGGTCCCTCACGACGGCGCGGTGGAACGGGATCGCGGTGGCCATGCCGTCGACCTGGAACTCCTCCAGGGCGCGCGCGGCACGCTCCAGGGCCTCCCTGCGGGTCCGGCCGGTGACGACCAGCTTGGCCAGCAGGGAGTCCCACGCCGGGCCGATCACACTGCCCGACTCGACACCGGCGTCCAGGCGGACGCCCGGGCCGGACGGCGGGGCGAACGTCGTGACCGTGCCGGGGGCGGGGAGGAAGTTGCGGCCCGGGTCCTCGCCGTTGATGCGGAACTCGAAGGAGTGACCGCGCAGCGGCGGGTCGTCGTAGCCGAGCTTCTCGCCGTCGGCGATGCGGAACATCTCGCGGACGAGGTCGATGCCGGAGACCTCCTCGGTGACCGGGTGCTCGACCTGCAGACGCGTGTTGACCTCCAGGAAGGAGATCGTGCCGTCCACGCCGACCAGGAACTCCACCGTGCCGGCGCCGACGTAGCCGGCCTCCTTGAGGATGGCCTTGGACGACGCGTACAGCTCGGCGACCTGCTCGTCGCTCAGGAACGGCGCGGGGGCCTCCTCCACCAGCTTCTGGTGGCGGCGCTGCAGGGAGCAGTCACGGGTGGAGACGACGACCACGTTGCCGTGCTGGTCGGCCAGGCACTGGGTCTCGACGTGCCGGGGCTTGTCGAGGTAGCGCTCGACGAAGCACTCGCCGCGGCCGAACGCGGCCACGGCCTCGCGGACGGCGGAGTCGTACAGCTCGGGGACCTCTTCGAGGGTCCGCGCGACCTTCAGGCCGCGCCCGCCACCGCCGAAGGCGGCCTTGATGGCGATGGGCAGGCCGTGCTGCTCGGCGAACGCCACGACCTCCTCGGCGCCGGACACCGGGTCCGGGGTGCCCGCGACCAGCGGGGCGCCGGCGCGCTGGGCGATGTGCCGGGCGGCGACCTTGTCGCCGAGGTCGCGGATGGCCTGCGGCGGCGGGCCGATCCAGATCAGCCCCGCGTCGAGGACGGCCTGCGCGAACTCGGCGTTCTCGGAGAGGAAGCCGTAGCCCGGGTGGACGGCGTCCGCGCCGGATTCACCGGCGGCCTTCAACACCTTGGCGATGTCCAGATAGCTGGTGGCCGGGGTGTCACCGCCCAGGGCGAACGCCTCATCCGCGGCGCGGACATGCAGAGCGTCCCGGTCCGGGTCGGCGTAGACGGCCACGCTCGCGATACCGGCGTCCCGGCAGGC
>DASTDN010000138.1:0-6412 GCA_035710365.1 Streptomyces sp.
GGAGCCGCCCACCAGCAGGCCCTCCTCCTTGGCGAGGCGGCGGGTCATCTGGAAGGAGTCCTTGTCGGACACCGGCACGATCTCGTCGGCGACGGTCCGGTCGTAGGCGGTCGGCCAGAAGTCCTCGCCGACGCCCTCGACCAGGTACGGCCGGCCGGAGCCGCCCGAGTAGACGGACCCCTCCGGGTCGGCGCCGATGACCTGGACCCTGCCGTCGCTGGCGTCCTTCAGGTACCGGCCGGTGCCGGAGATGGTGCCGCCGGTGCCGACGCCCGTCACGAAGTGCGTGACCTTCCCCTCCGTCTGCTCCCACAGCTCCGGGCCCGTGGAGTGGTAGTGGGAGAGCGGGTTGTTGGGGTTGGAGTACTGGTCGGGCTTCCAGGCCCCCGGCGTCTCACGGACCAGCCGGTCGGAGACGTTGTAGTACGAGTCGGGGTGCTCGGGGTCGACGGCGGTGGGGCACACGACCACCTCGGCACCGTACGCGCGCAGCACGTTGATCTTGTCCGTGGACACCTTGTCGGGGCACACGAAGATGCACTTGTAGCCCTTCTGCTGGGCCACGATCGCCAGGCCGACGCCGGTGTTTCCGCTGGTCGGCTCCACGATGGTGCCGCCGGGCTGCAGTTCGCCGCTCTGTTCTGCGGCCTCGATCATGCGCAGGGCGATACGGTCCTTCACCGAACCGCCGGGGTTGAAGTACTCCACCTTGGCCAGGACGGTCGCCCTGAGGCCCTTGGTCACGCTGTTGAGCCTCAGCAGCGGGGTGTTGCCGACGAGGCTGATCATCGAGTCGTGGAAATGCACCGTTGTCTCCGGATGCTGCAAATGGCAAATGGTGTGGGCGTGATGCATCGCCAGCCTAGGGCCTGAGGCGCCCGGGACGCGCTGTTCACGGGCTGTCGAGATTGGACGACGGTACGTACGGGGCAAGGAGGGGGTACGGCTTCAGGGAGGTGGCGGCGCGCATGACGAGCATGTCGAGGGCGAGGGTGGCCCGGCGGATCGCGGCCGGGGCGGCGTACGGCGGAGGCGGGATCGGCCTGGCGGGCGCGGCCACGGTCGGACTGCTGGTGGCCGAGATGCAGTTGGCCAGGCGCCGGGTGGGCAACGGCCCGCCGGTCCGGGTGCCGAACGCGGCGGGCGTGTACGGCGGGCCGTTGCCGCCCTGCGGCGAGCCGCCGCTGCGGCTGACGATGCTGGGCGACTCCACGGCCGCCGGGCAGGGCGTGCACCGGGCGGGGCAGACCCCGGGCGCGCTGCTGGCGTCGGGGCTCGCGGCGGTCGCCGAGCGGCCGGTGGTGCTGCGCTCGGCCGCGGTTCCCGGGGCCCGGTCGGACGACCTGGAGCGCCAGGTGTCGCAGGTGCTCGCGGACCCGGACGCGCTGCCGGACGTCTGCGTGATCATGGTCGGCGCGAACGACGTCACGAACCGCATGCCAGCCACCCGCTCGGTGCGCTGCCTGTCGGCGGCGGTGCGGCGGCTGCGGACGGCGGGCGCGGAGGTGGTGGTCGGCACCTGTCCGGACCTCGGCACCATCGAGCCGGTGCGGCAGCCGCTGCGCTGGCTGGCCCGCCGGGCCTCGCGGCAGCTCGCCGCCGCCCAGACCATCGGCGCCGTCCAGCAGGGCGGCCGCACGGTGTCGCTGGGCGACCTGCTGGGCCCCGAGTTCGCGGCCAACCCGCGCGAGCTGTTCGGCCCGGACAACTACCACCCGTCGGCGGAGGGCTACGCGACGGCCGCGATGGCGGTCCTGCCCACGGTGTGCGCGGCGCTGGGTCTGTGGCCGGCGGAGGAGGAGCGCCCCGACACCGCCCGCCGCGAGGGCTTCCTGCCGGTGGCACGCGCGGCGGCCGAGGCCGCCTCGGAGGCCGGCACGGAGGTCGCGGCGGCCATGCCGAGCGGCCCGCGGGGGCCCTGGGCCCTGCTCAAGCGCCGCCGTCGCAGGCGCGTCCCGGAATCCGATCCGGCGTCGGTGACGCCGTCACCGTGACCGGCCCGCCCCCGCACCGGGGACCGGGCGGGCGGAACCGCTCCCGTGCCGGGCCGGCCGACGATGCAGGTCCTCGGAGGGCGCCGGAGGAGCAGCCGCCCCGGACCGGCGGAGCCGAAAAAGCAAGCGCTTAGAAAACTGCGGCGCGGGTCACACCATCGGACCCGTGACCCCGGCGATACGTGCGGGTAGCTTCCCAGACAGCCCCGCCCGAACCGTCGCATGTCACTGGAGCCGTGATGCCCGAAGCCGTGATCGTCTCAGCCGCCCGCTCCCCCATCGGCCGCGCCCACAAGGGCTCCCTCAAGGAACTGCGCCCGGACGACCTCACGGCCACGATCATCCGGGCCGCCCTCGCCAAGGTCCCCGAACTGGACCCGGCGGACATCGACGACCTGATGCTGGGCTGCGGCCTGCCCGGCGGCGAGCAGGGCTACAACCTCGGGCGGATCGTCGCCGTGCAGATGGGCATGGACCACCTGCCGGGCTGCACGATCACCCGGTACTGCTCCTCGTCCCTGCAGACCTCCCGCATGGCCCTGCACGCCATCAAGGCGGGCGAGGGCGACGTCTTCGTCTCGGCGGGCGTGGAGATGGTGTCCCGGTTCACCAAGGGCAGCTCCGACAGCCTGCCCGACACGCACAACCCGCTGTTCGCCGAGGCGGAGGCCCGTACCGCCGAGGTCGCCGGGCAGGAGGGCACGGCCTGGCACGACCCGCGCGAGGACGGCCTGGTGCCCGACCCGTACATCGCGATGGGCCAGACCGCCGAGAACCTCGCCCGCGCCAAGGGCATCACCCGCGAGGACATGGACGAGTTCGGCGTCCGCTCGCAGAACCTCGCCGAGGAAGCCGTCAAGAACGGCTTCTGGGAGCGGGAGATCACCCCGGTCACGCTGCCCGACGGCACGGTCGTCAGCAAGGACGACGGCCCCCGCGCCGGCGTCACCATGGAGGGCGTGGCGGGCCTGAAGCCGGTCTTCCGCCCCGACGGCCTGGTCACCGCCGGCAACTGCTGCCCGCTCAACGACGGCGCCGCCGCGCTGGTCATTATGAGCGACACCAAGGCCCGCGAGCTGGGCCTGACGCCGCTCGCCCGGATCGTGTCCACCGGCGTCTCCGCCCTCTCCCCCGAGATCATGGGCCTCGGCCCGGTCGAGGCGAGCAAGCAGGCCCTGTCCCGCGCCGGACTGACCGTCGGCGACATCGACCTGGTCGAGATCAACGAGGCGTTCGCCGCCCAGGTGATCCCCTCCTACCGCGACCTCGGCATCCCGCTGGAGAAGCTGAACGTCAACGGCGGGGCCATCGCCGTCGGCCACCCCTTCGGCATGACCGGCGCCCGCATCACCGGCACCCTGATCAACTCCCTGCAGTGGCACGACAAGCAGTTCGGCCTGGAGACGATGTGCGTCGGCGGCGGCCAGGGCATGGCCATGGTCATCGAGCGCCTGAGCTGACCGGCCGGGAGCCCGGCCGCTCCGCCGCCGGTGACGGCCGCGGAACCGGGCGTCACCCGAATTCGGCCCGGAACCCCGGAACCCCCGGAGTCCCGGGCCGATTTGTGATCCAATCTCCCTCAGGATGTGACCTATCTCCCTCGACCAGGAGATTCCCGCAGGTCAAACCCAGTGCCATGGTGAGCGCGAACACCAAGACCCGTCCCTTTCGTGACGTTACGCACTGACAGGGGGTTAGTCCGCCCTTCAAGCTGATGTAGGAAGTCGGGGGTCGACTTTGAACCGGGAGTACGTCAGTGAGCGCCATGCCCATCGCCCTGCTGATCACCACTGCCGCCACGGGCGCCGTGGGTGTCGCCGTCCTGCGCACCCTGGTGGTGCTGCGCCGCCAGGTCACGGCCCTGCGAGGTGAGCTGGCCGGGAGCCGCGCCCCCCGCGCGGCCGTCCCCGCCGCCCGCTCCGCCGCCGAGACCGACGAGATACGCGCCGCCGTGGCCGATGCGCTGGCCGAGGAACGCGAACGCGAACTGGCCGAGGCGCGTGCCTTCTGGGCCGCGCAGGAGGCCCGCGACGCCACCGACGGGCCGGCACTGCTGGGCCTGCCCGACAGCGAGATGTTCCTGCCCCGGCAGTCCGACTTCGCGGGCGTGGAGTCCCTGGAGCCGGTGTCCGAGCCCAGCGGGGACACCGACGAGCCGTCCGGGGACTCCCCCGAGCTGGCCGCGGCCCGCCGCCGGCACCCCTCGCACCCGGACTTCGTGCCGTCCTCCCCCTCGCCCGTCGGCAACGACCACGAGCGCACGGTCACCACCCTGGAGGACCTGGCCACGTCCCGGATCGAACTGACCGACGTCCGTCCGGGCCCGCTGGGCACTCTGGACGTCTACGTGTTCGCCGACGGCACCACGCTGTGCATGACGCCCGGCCACCGCGAGACCGCGGACCGGCTGGCCACCGCCCTCCGCGAGGGCGACACCCCGTACCTCCTCGGCGGCTCCGGCATCTCCGGCGCGTACACGCTGACCTTCGCCTGCGGCGAGGAGAACGTCTACATCCTGGCCGACCGGGTCATCGCGTCCCTCTGAACCCGGGCACCGGGGGTCACACCCCCGCGCGCTGCTGGGCGTCGCCCACCAGCCGCACCGCGTCCTCGACGTCCCCGTCACCAGTCAGCACGAGCGCGAGGTCGCGTCCCGCGACGGTGATCTGGTCCGCCGCGGCGAACATGCCCGCGTCCGGCATCTCCCTCGGCTCGGCTCCGGGCGTCTCCCGTGCCTGCGCCCGCCGCGCCATCTCGCGGGCGAGCGCCAGCGCCTCGGCCGCGGCACCCCGCTGCAGGCGGCTCTGCGGCGCGGCCCGCAGACGGTCGGCGAAGTGATCCACGGCACGGGTCAAGGGCGTCGTATCAACCACGGCGCGAGCGTACGCGCCCCCGCCGCACTGTTGCCAACGCGCCGGCGCTCGGGCACGGTGACCTGAAGGACCGGCTTACATCCCATACGTCCGGAGGCGCCGATGTCCCACGTCCTCTCCGAGGAGACCCACCGCAATCTGCTGGCCCGTATCCCCCACTGCACCGGCCGTGAGATCTCCGACTGGCTGCGCGCCGTCGAGGAAGGCCCCGCTCTCCGCTTCGAGGAGAAAGTCCGCTGGCTGCGCGCCGAGCACAACCTCGCGTACGGCCACGCGAAGGCGATCATCCACGAGTACGACCTGAGGAGGGCCGCGCGCAAACTGCGCTAGGTGCGCACACGAACCCACGGACCGGACGACGTCGCCGGACGGCGTCACCGGACGACGAAGGGCCCCGGAGGAGATCCGGGGCCCTTTCGCGCTCCCGCGGGCACGCCGCGGGGCCGCCGTGTCAGTCGCTGCTGCTGAGGATCGAGATCAGCCGCAGGAACTCCAGGTAGATCCACACCAGCGTCAGCGTGAGGCCGAAGGCCGCGAGCCACGCCTCCTCGCGCGGAGCGCCGTACGCCAGTCCGTCCTCGACCTGCTTGAAGTCCAGGGCGAGGAAGCAGGCACCGAGGATGATGCCGATGACGCCGAACATGACGCCGAGGGCACCGCTGCGGAAGCCGAGGCCGTCACCGCCGCCGAACACCGCGAACAGCAGGTTCACGGACATCAGCAGGACGAAGCCGAGCGCCGCCGCCATCACGAAGCCGTAGAAGCGTCGGTTGACGCGGATCCAGCCCGCCCTGTAGGCGACGAGCACACCGGCGAAGACCGCCATCGTGCCGATCACCGCCTGCATGGCCGCACCGCTCGCGATGCGGTTGTCGACGATGTTCGAGACGACGCCCAGGAAGACGCCCTCGAAGGCGGCGTACGTCAGGATCAGCGCCGGGGACGCCTTGCGCTTGAAGGACTGCACGAACGCCAGCACCATGCCGATCAGCGCGGCACCGATACCGATGCCGTAGCTGCGGTTGATGTTGGCGTCGTCGACCGGCAGAAGCGCCCAGGACAGCGCGGCCGTGACGACGAGCACACCGAGCGTGGTCGCCGTGCGCATGACGACGTCGTCCATCGTCATGCGGCCGGTGGCGGCCGGCGCCTGCGGCGGCGCGCCGTACGGCGCCTGCTGCGCGTACGGGTTCTGCGCGTACGGGTTGGCGGTCTGCTGGGCGTACGGGTTGCCCTGCGTGGCGACGGCGGGTCCCCCGGCCTGCGGCGCGGTGTTGAAGCCCGCGTAGCCGTTGTCGCGGCTGAACCCCCGTCGCGAGAAGACCGGGTTTCTGCTCCTCATTTCACTCCTCCATGGCCGCGCTGCGCGGCCTTGGCTCAAGAGTAATAGGTAGGCAAAGGAATGACCCTAGTGCTTGGGGAGGATCTTTCCCTTGTGGTGCTGCGCAACACGCTACGCGGCTGCGCGATTCCCGACACCCGTGGGGCGGGCATCATGACCGACTCGGGACATTCGTCCCGCCCCGCGCACCCGGGGAGGGGCCC
>DASTDN010000139.1:0-2823 GCA_035710365.1 Streptomyces sp.
CAGCTCTCGCGGGGGGAGCCGGTCCTTCCCACGGAGTACGCGCGGGGATAGTGCGGTTGTGGCGGGACGCTCCCCGCGCGGCCGGACACCGCAGGCCGGACGCGTCACGCGCACGGCCCGGCCCGCCCCCTCCCCTCCCGCACCCGAAGTCAATAGGCTCGGAATTCCACCGGCCGGGACCCGCTCAGCCGGTCCGGGCCCACGGGCCGGCGGCCGGTGCCGCCGGCCGACACCCGTCCCACCCCTCAGCCGAAGGACACCGACCATGCGCCGCGCCTTGATCGTCGTAGACGTGCAGAACGACTTCTGCGAGGGAGGCAGCCTCGCGGTGTCGGGGGGCGCCGACGTGGCCGCCGCGATCACCGAGCTGATCGGGCAGACCACCGCCGGGTACCGGCACGTCGTCGCCACCCGCGACCACCATGTCGCGCCCGGCGACCACTTCGCCGACGACCCCGACTTCGCGCACTCCTGGCCCGCGCACTGCGTCGCCGGCACGGAGGGCGTGGGCTTCCACCCGAACTTTGCGCCCGCCGTCGCCTCCGGGTCCGTGGACGCCGTGTTCGACAAGGGGGCCTACTCGGCCGCGTACAGCGGCTTCGAGGGCGCCGACGAGAACGGCGTGGCGCTGGCCGACTGGCTCAGGGAGCGGGAGATCGACGAGGTGGACGTGGTGGGCATCGCCACGGACCACTGCGTGCGGGCCACCGCGCTGGACGCGGCGCGCGAGGGCTTCCGTACGCAGGTCCTGCTGGACCTGACCGCCGGGGTGGCCGCCGAGACCACCGAGCGGGCCGTGGCGGAGCTGCGCCGGTCGGGCGTGGAGCTGTCGGGCGAGCCCGTGGTCCGCTGACGGATTCCTCCCGCCCCACGCGGCCGGGTCCTACACCCGGCCGACCGCCGGCCGGTCCTTCGGCTGCGGCTGCGGCGGCACCGGGAGCTGCGGCGCCGGAGCGGCCTGCGGCTGGAGCCGGGGGTGCGCCTGGAGCGCCGGGCGTCTGAGCAGGGACCGGATCGGCTGCCACATCTCCGGCGGCAGGTCGAGGCCCGCGGCGGCACGCGGGGCGGCGGTGACGGCGTCGGGCGCCGTGCGCCACACCAGGCCGTCCGGATGGTGCAGGACGGCCGTGATCTCGTCCGGGGTGGGCGGGGCGGTGTTGCCCCGCAGGTAGACGGACCGCAGCCCCAGGTTGCGCAGCCTGGTCAGGGCCCGCGCGCGGTTGCGGGCGCGGACGAGGACCCGCACCCGGGCGGGACCGTCGGCGGCGGGACTCGGCAGGTTCATCGCCACCACGACCGTGCCGTCCGGCAGCTTGCAGAAACCTCCTGCGGCCATGCGGTCATCCCCCCGTGCAGTCCGGTGTCAATAAGAAAATCACAGGACGCACCTAAACACGATCGGCGGCAACCCGCCAGGGGGTTGCCGCCGATCATGCTGTGACCTGCGATGATGCTGTTTACTTCACCGCGGGGCCGACCTGGACCGAGATCGTGGAGCCGTTCCAGGCCTCCTTGACGATCTTGATCTTGGTGTTGGTGTCAGTGATCTTGACACCCGCGGCCTTGTTCGACTCGTCGTAGTAGCTGTTCGTGCGGTCGTTGAAGACCGACACGCCCGCCTTCGACGGGACCACCGTGGCGACGTCCGCGTTGTGCAGCGTGATGCCGTCCGTGCGGTACAGGCTGAAGGGCGAGTCGTACGCCTGGACGCGGTTGCGCATCAGCGTGCCGTTGGTCCACCTGAGCTGCGCCGGGTGGGAGTCGACCGGCAGGATCAGACCCGTGCCCGGGTGCTGGCTGGTGTTGTTGTCCGCCTGGGAAGTGTCCCACTTCCAGATCAGCAGGCCGTTCTGGTACGGGTAGTGCTCCACCCAGTCCGGACGCGTCGTCGAGAAGCCGAAGTTGTACGGGCCGACCTTGAGGGTCTGGTCGTACGAGACGTACTGGCGGTTCTCCGCGATGTAGTACTGCGCGTACTCGTTGCTGAACGACGCGCCGATGCGGGAGAAGCCGTTGGCCGTCCAGGCGGCGTCGGCGGTCTCGGCGTTGTCCGTGAACAGCGCGGAACCGTCGGCGGTGACGGAGATGCGGTCGGCCGCGAAGCCCTTCTGGGCGACACCGCCGTCCGTCTGGTAGCGGAAGCGCAGGTCGATCTTCTTGCCCGCGTAGGCGTCCAGCGAGTAGGCGAGCGGCTTGTAGCCGTCGACCGTGCCGGTCAGGGCCGGCTTGTTGCTGCCGTCGCGCGGGATCGGCTGACCGTCGACCGTGCCGTCGAGGGCGGTCCAGCTCGCACCGCCGTCGGTCGACACCTCCGTGTAGAGGTAGTCGTAGTCGGCCTCGATGTCGTACCAGCCGTCCAGGGTGAGGCCGGCGGACGCCTTGCCGGTCAGGTCGACGGACCGGACCAGCGTGTTGCGCAGGTCGTCACCGCTGCCGCTCCACCACTGGTTCTGCCCCTCGGCGGGGGTGACCACCTCGGTGGTGACCTCCTTCTTGGGGAGCTCCACGACGAGCGCCTGCTTGTTGCGCGTGTTGTACTCCGCGACGCCCAGCGTGTGGCTGGACTTCGTCGCGGCCTTGGCCACGTCGTAGTCGAGCCAGCCCAGCTGGAGCTTGTCCCAGGCGTTCATGTCGCCCGGACGGTTGCCGATCTCGTTCTGGCCGGTGCCGAGCCAGGAACCCGACGACATCAGCGTCCAGAACCCCGTGGAGTTCTCGCCGCCGTTGGTGTCGTAGTGGTCCGGCAGACCGAGGTCGTGGCCGTACTCGTGGGCGAAGACACCCAGCCCGCCGTTCTCCGGCTGGATGGTGTAGTCGCCGACC
>DASTDN010000140.1:0-2066 GCA_035710365.1 Streptomyces sp.
GGTTCCGGGTGCGGCAGCGCGTCGGCGTGCGTGCACTGTTTCATGATGGCCAGGTTACGACGGTCGGGCTCCGGGTCGCGCGGAGACGGAGGGTGGGCGGTCCATGGACGTGATGCCGCTGCTGTTGCTGGTGGCGGGCAGTGCGGCGGTCGCCGCGGCGGCCCGGCGCACCCCCGTGCCCGCTCCGCGGCTGCTGGTCGCCGTGGGCCTGACGGTCAGCCGTCTGCCGGGTGTGCCGGACTACACCCTCGATCCGCACATCGTGCTGCCCCTGCTGCTGCCGCCACTGCTGCACCTGGCGGCCACCGACAGCTCGTACCTGGACCTGCGGGCGCAGATCCGGCCGGTGGCCCTGCTGTCCGTGGGCTACGTGCTGTTCGCGACCTTCGCCGTCGGATGGGCCCTCTACCTGATCGTTCCGGACCTGCCGCTGCCCGCGGCGCTGGTGTTCGGCGCGGTGGTGGCGCCGCCGGACGCGGTCGCGGCGACGGCGGTGGCACGCCGCGTGGGGCTGCCCTCGCGGATCACGACCGTCCTGCAGGGCGAGTCGCTGCTGAACGACGCGACCGCCATCACCGCGTTCAAGGTCGCGCTGGCCGCCGCCGTCGGCGAGGGCGCCACCTGGGCCGGGGGCGTCGCGGAGTTCCTCATCGCGTCGGTCGGGGGTGTGGGCGTCGGGCTGGTGCTGATGCTGCCGATCCACTGGCTGCGCACGTGCGTGCGTGAGGCGCTGTTCCAGAACACGCTCTCCCTGCTGACCCCGTTCGTCGCCTACGCGGCGGCCGAACAGGTGCACGCCTCGGGTGTCCTCGCGGTCGTGGTCGTCGCACTGCACCTCGGGCACCGCGCGTGGGAGGTCGATTTCGCCACCCGACTCCAGGAGGAGGCGGTCTGGAAGATGGTCGCCTTCGTCCTGGAGTCGAGCGTTTTCGCGCTCATCGGACTGCAGCTTCCGGTGGTGCTGAGAGGGCTCGGCGAGTACGAGGGGGCGGTCGCGGCCCGGTACGCGGTCGTCGTCTTCCTGGTGGTCGTGGCGGTGCGGTTCGTGTGGGTGTACCCGGCGACGTTCCTGCCGCGGCTGCTGTCGGCGCGGATCCGCGAGCGGGAGGAGAACCCCACCTGGAAGGGCCCGGCCGTCACCTCCTGGGCCGGTATGCGGGGCGTGGTGTCCCTCGCCGTGGCCTTCTCCGTGCCGCTCACCGTGCACGGAGGCGAACCGTTCCCCCAGCGCAATCTCGTCCTTTTCCTGACCTTCACCACCGTCATCGGCACGCTGGTCGTGCAGGGGCTCACGCTGCCGCCGCTGATCCGGCTGATGAAATTCCCCGCCCCCGACCGGCGGGCCGCGACACTCGCCGAGGCGAACGCCCAGGCGCAGGCGTCCCGGGCCGCCGAGCGCCGTCTGGACGATCTGCTCGCCGATGAGCGCAACTCCCTGCCCGGACCGCTCGCGGACCGGCTGCGCGCCGTTCTGGACCGGCGCCGCAACGCCGTCTGGGAGCGCCTCGGCCACGTCAATCCCGTCACCGGTGAGACCGTCGACGACACCTGCCGGCGGCTCGCGAGGGAGATGATCGGCGCCGAGCGCGAGGTGTTCGTCAGGCTGCGGGACGGCCGTCACATCGACGACGAGATGCTGCGGACGCTGCTGCGCAGGCTGGACCTGGAGGAGGCGGCGGCGTACCGGGAGACGCAGTGAGCCGGCTCAGGGGAAGGGACGCCCGCTGATGACCGCCGCCAGGGTGGTCCCGCGCGGGAAGGCGCCTTCGTCGGCCAGGGCGACAAGGGCGTAGAGCAACTTGGCGACATAGAGACGCTCCACGGGCAGGCCGTGGCGCTGTCCGAAGTCGTCCGCGAAGGCGTCGAGTCCGGGGCCGGTACGGGCGTAGCCGCCGAAGTGGAAGCGTTCGTCGAGGGACCACGAACCGCGTGGGCCGCCGAAGGCCCGCTCCTGGAGGGCCCGTACCTCGGGGCCCAGGAAGCCGCCTCTGAGGACCGGTATCCCCAGGGCACGGCCGCCGGGCGGCAGTCCCGCCGCGAGCCCGGCCAGGGTGCCCCCGGTGCCG